>DSAL01000020.1 GCA_011380095.1 Candidatus Altarchaeales archaeon | reverse complement strand
CTACAGATATGATTAGTAATGCTCTAAAAAATGGTGTCGATTTTAATATATTCCTGAAATAAACAAGAATTGAGAAAAAAATTACAGTTGCAATTACATATCCTAAAACAAGGAAGATAGGATTATCTTGAAATGGAATGAGAATTGGATTAGTCAAATCTAGGAGTGTAGTTTGAATTTTCATTAATATCTCCAGAATTGACATATCAAGATAATGGAATTAACTATAAAGTATCTGTTTTAACATTTGTTCAAGTTTACCAGTCCACATATAATATCACAGTATTCTTAAGTGCGCTTGAGGGCGAAGCCCGAAACGCACAATTGTGCACGGATTTCCGTGCTACCAGTGTTTTTCTATTTTGACGCGCATGAAGTCTTCTGCGACATAGCTTTCCGGAAAGATTGTGCGGGCTTCTTCCGCGAGTTTTTCAGGCTCGGTGTATCTTTGTGACAGGTGGGTTAAGTAGAGTTTTTTTACGCCGGCTGTCTTGGCGACTTCCGCCGCCTGGAGTGTAGTCGTGTGGAATGATTCGGCGAGTTTTTCGGCTTCCTCGATGCTGTAGGTGGCTTCATGTACGAGGATGTCCGCGTTTTTCGAGAAATCCGCCATCTCTGGCATGTATTTCGTGTCGCCGGAATACACGATTTTCCTTCCCGGCATCGGCTCGCCCAACACCATGTCGGGCGTGATTGTCTTGCCGTTTATTTCAACCGGCTGTCCATCCTGGAGCTTGCTGAATAATCTTCCTTCCGGGACTCCAAGGTCGAGTGCTGTTTGTTTTTGGAATTGCCTGTGGCTTGCCTCCTGGAATGAGTATGCGAGGCTGTTTTTCGTGTGCAGGACTTTCATCGCGTGGACGGAATATCTTTGGGTGTCGAGTACGACTCCTTCCCCTACTTCGTGGACGTTGATGTCGAATGCTTCGAGGTTGAATGTGCCGGCGCCGAGGAGTTTGTCCATCGCGTCTTGCATTCCCGCCGGCCCGTAGATGTTTAGGTCGCGGTTTCGCTCCATGAAATCCATGCTCTGTATCATTCCTCCGAGTCCGAGGAAGTGGTCTGCATGAAGGTGTGTTATGAATATGTGGTCTATCCGCATGAAGTTTACCCCGCACTTTCGCATCTGGCGTTGGGTTCCCTCACCGCAGTCGAAGAGGAATGGTTCGTTGAGGAATTCTATCACGAGGGCTGATAGGTTTCTCTCTTCTGTTGGAATGCATCCCGCGGTTCCCAGGAATATGAGCTCCATTTTTTATTTGGTTTAAAATACGCGGGAGTGTTTAAAGAACGCGACGGTTTTATTAGTAGAGTTTTTTGAGGCCCGCGATGTTTATGTTGTTAAGCCTCGTGTCTTCCCAGACTGCGAGCGTTATCCTGTTGCTTTCAGCCTCGTTTACGCCGTCTGATGCGAGGAATTGGATTGTCTTCATTTCAGAATAGTCTTGTGTGAGGGTGATTGAGGCTGTGCCGCCCTCTATTTCTACAAGGAATCCTGTGGGCTGGCCTATGATTGTGTATGTCAGTTCGTCGCCGTCCGGGTCTTTGAAGTATTCGTTAAGGTTTATTGTTTTAGTCGCCTCGTCGATGTTTTTGGCTGTGAAGGTTTTGCTGGTCCACGCCTGGTTGGGGAGGTTTTTCACAAGAGTGGGTGGTTTGCTTGAGCCTACCGTTATTGTGAATGTTTTTTCAAGTATCGTGTCTCCGCTGACCGCCGTTACCGTAACCTGCTCCCTGCCCCTGAATCCTTGCGCCGGAGTTATCGTCAGAAGATTGCCCATCCGCTCTGCCTGCAGGTTTTTCCCGGAATCTATAGTGTAGCGGACCGCGTCTTTAGTGTAGAAGTAGTCGGCGAGGTTTATTGTCTTTGGCGTGTCTTGCGCTATTCCGACCTGCGGGTTTCCTATGAAAACTATCGAGGCGAGTATTGTTGTCGGCTGTTTGGGAAGGACGCTCGCTCCGAGCGCATAAACCTTGCTGTCTTCAACAGTGAAGTGTGCGAACCCGTCTTTGATGACGTATTTTATTTTCTCGGGCCTCCAGTTGAGGCACGTGAATTCCTCGAAGTCGAAGTCTTCGCAGGATAATATGGTGTTGGGCTCTCCGGTTACCGGAAGCTTTATTGTGGCGGTCTTGAAGCCGACCTCCTGTTTCAGCGTTAATACGGGCGTCTTGAAGAAACTGTCGTCCAGGTTGTCGAGTTTTGCTTCTATCACGCCCGGTATTTCCTCAATATCTTCGAATGTGTATGTCGCGTATCCTTGAGGCTGGTTTAGTTTGGCGTCGAAAGTAAGAGTATAGTAGTCGTCTTCCTTTTGGATTTCGTAGGTTCCGATGACCTTCCCGTTTTTGTCCGTGAATTTTACCGTGATGTTTCTTTCTCCGAGAGTGCTGCCGAATTCGCTTGTCTTTATAGCAGCGTACTCTATCTCGTCGATGTAGAGTGTCGTCTCTTTCCCGACTTCGACTTTGAGAGTCTGGTTTTGTTTTTGCGTTATAGTCTTGGTTTCAGTGCATTGTTTGGTGAAATAGTATTGCGGTTCATAGAAGAATGCGTGTAGGCTGTCCCATGGGCTTCTGTAGATGGTGTAGGCTAGGTCTTCAAGTTCTAGTTTTACGTCGGCGTATGCGATTTGGGCGCTTAGTATGTTTTTACTGCTGCCTTTGGCAAACCCGTAGTTGACGTAGTATGTATCGTTCCATGCGCTTCCTTCTGCCGGAACGAGGTTGTATAGCCTGCAGCAGTCGGTTCCGCCGTAGCATTCTGTTGTGGAGCCGCCGTTTTCCAGGCTGTAGAGCTCCCAGACAGTGCATAGTTTGTCGGGGTTGATTTGCTGCGTGAATGCTGTTTTTTCGACTGTGAAGTCGATGGCGTCTTTCTTGCTCGCGTATCCGTCGTCGTCGGAGTCCCACCTGCTTCCAGACTGGTATTCTAGTTTTATGTTCAATTCCTTTTCGTCTTCTGTTTTTTTCGAGACTAGAAGTTGTTTTATCTCGTCTGACACGTCTTCTCTAGCAGTCTTGTCTTCGATAATGCATTTTTCGTCGAGTATCGTGCGCGTCTGGTTTCCGTCCACAAGAATTATTTTCGCGAAGTCGCCGTATACTCTTCCCGAAACCCTGATTAGGTATGGAGCCTCGTCGTGTATGGTTATGGTTGAGTCGGCGGTATAGTTTTTGCCCAAGGGTATTGTCGTGACGATGTTTCCGGCGACAACCATTCCTGTCGGGGAAGTGAGAATTGGATGTAGTAGGGGGTAGAGCAATAGGAGTGTTCCTATTACTATCAGAATGGCTGTTAATAGGTTTTCCTGGGCCTTCATGCAGTACACCGATTAAAAAGGATATATAATATAATGTCTGAACAATATATAAGTTGTTTTATGCGATTTTAGAGGAAAATGGTTGATTTGGGAGGGAGGTGTGAATTCCACACCCACACGTTCTTCAGCGACGGAGAGTTGGGGGTTGCCGAACTTGTTAGACGGTGTTTTGCCGCGGGATGCGAGGTTGTGGCTTTGACAGATCATGTGGATTTCGCCAACATTGAGTTCGTGCTGGATTCTCAGAAGAAGATGGTTGACGAGATAAGCTGGGACATCAAGATTATTCGCGGAGTCGAGTTGACCCACATCCCGAAAGACAAGATTGCAAAGATTGTCGGCTTGGCAAGGAATCTTGGAGCCCAACTTGTTGTCGGACACGGAGAGTCGCCGGTTGAGCCTGTCGAGGAGGGAACAAACCTTGAGTTCATTAAGGCGGGTATTGATATTCTCGCGCATCCTGGAAAGCTTTCAAGGGAGGAGGCGGCTCTTGCGAGGAAAAATAACGTTTTTATCGAGCTGACTTCACGGCGCGGGCATAAGAATGGCAACAAGGATGTTGCGAAGGCTTGTATGGAGGCTGGCGCACTGATGGTTGTCGACACGGACGCGCACGCGCCAGAGGACATCATCACGCAGGAGGAGGCTTTGAAGGTCGCGCGGGATGCGGGGCTTTCGAAAGAGCAGGCGCTTCAGGTTGTTGTCGAGAATCCGAAAAAGCTTTTGGCAAAGACTGGTTTTTGATTATTTTGTTTGCTGCTCGTCGTCTTCTTTTCTTTCCAGGTATTCTCTTATTATTTTTTGTTCTCTCATATCAAATTCTGGTTTTCCCGAAATCTGTTTGATGATTTCTTCTTTTCCCCCCTGAAAAATCTCCGGCTCCATGATTAATTTCATTATTAGCCGGGTGTCGTCTTTGGGGTTAGCCTCTATTATCGCTTCTAGAGCCTTGTTTTGGGGTGGAGTCCCTGATCTTCTCGGCATTATTGGCGTTTGCCGTGCGATTAGGCAGAGGAAAGATGCTATGTTTTCTCGTCCTTGTCTTGCAAGGATGTCTTTGAATGTCTTGACCTTTGAGTCCGGATCGCTGGCTTTCTGAAGATATCTTATGAAGGGGTCGATTATCATACCGAAGTAGAAGAGTTGCAGTTCATGTGTTCGTGGATCTAGAATGGAATTGCCCGCAAGGCCGGGTATGGGACGGAACAATCGTTCTCTGGATTGGACGAGTTTGAAAGGTATCTCTCTTACGTCTTGAGGCACCGCTTCATCGTCCAGGAGGTAGTGGTCTGTGATTTTTTGTGCTGTTCCCTTGCGCACCAATCCCTCCTCCTCAGCCTTTTTCATAAGGGGCAGATACCGTGAATTGTAATCGTCTATGCTCATTTCTCTTATGTCGAGCAATCCCTTGTTCTGAAGTTCTAGTTTTTCCCGCGTTCCCTGATGCAGCCACCCGGCGTCTTCACCATTCTGGAGATATGGCGCGTATTCAGCATACCATTCTGTCCTATTTATTTTTCCGGATGTCCTGATTTTTCCAAGCGCTTTAAGGAGTTTTTCGCGTATCAAGGGGAATTCTTGTATTTGTTCTTCGTCTTCAGCCAGGATTTTTTTCCGGTATCTTGACTCGCCGCCCGCTATTCTTTTCCTCTTGGAATGCAGTTCGAACGGGTCGACATCCAGTTTGTTGTGTCTATTGTCTTGTTCCCGCCGTTTTTGGACTCTTTCTTTTTCAGTTGGAGACGCTCCGCCCGCCATAATAACCTATTAAGCCCGCTTGCAGAAAAATGAGGTTTTTTTATTTCAATCGTTCTTCCACGCTTTTCCCGTGGGCTTCCAATCCTTCGAGTCTGGAGATGGTCTTGATTGTTTTCGCGATTTTTTCGAGTCCTTTACGCTCGATTTTTTGGGTGCTCGTTGATTTCAGAAAATCGCGGACGTTCAGTTGGCTCGCGTATTTGGCGGCCCCGCTTGTCGGCAGGACATGGTTTCCTCCCGACGCGTAGTCTCCGGCTGCGACCGGCGCGTATTCTCCGATGAATATTGCGCCCGCGTTTTTGATTTTGCCCGCGATTTTTTCAGGGTTTTTCGCCATTACCTCCAAGTGTTCTGGCGCGTAGTCGTTTGCGAATTCAACCGCTTCATCGAGATTTTTCACGATTATGGCGTGAATGTTTTCCATGCTTTTTTTGACGATGTCTTTTCTCAAAAGCTCTTGAGAGCGCGCCTCAACTATTGCGAAGACTTTTTCCGCCAAATCTTTTGAGGTTGTTGTAAGCACGCACTGGGCGTTCGGGTCGTGTTCGGCTTGCGCGAGAACGTCCCACGCTATGAAGTCGGGGTTCGCCGACTCGTCTGCGATTACTAGTATTTCGCTGGGGCCTGCCGGCATGTCAATGTCGATTCTTCCGTAGCACTGCATTTTGGCTGCTGTCACAAACTTGTTGCCTGGCCCGACCACTTTGTTGACCGGCCTTACTGTTTCCGTCCCGTATGCGAGCGCGGCGACCGCCTGCGCTCCGCCCACCTGGTATACTTCGTCGACTTGGCAGATTTTGCAGGCTGCAAGAACTTGTGGCGGTATTTTCGGGGGTGATGAGACTACAATCCGTTTTACTCCAGCAATCTTTGCGGGTATGCAGGTCATGAGGACAGTTGAGGGGTAGGGTGCCAGCCCTCCCGGAACATAGCACCCTACGCTTTCAATTGGGGTGAATCTTTCGCCGACCTCGATTCCCGGCTCGACTTTTACACTCCATTTTTTCGCGATGCCTTCCAACTGTTTTTTGTGGACTTTCTCCAAGTTTTTCTTGGATTGGGTTAGTGCGTTGATGAAGTCTTGCCCGACTTGCGCGTATGCTTCATCGATTTCTTGTTGACTGACTTTGATTGCGGTTATATTAGACTTGTCAAAGTCTTTAGCGTACTGCAGGAGGGCTTTGTCGCCGTCTGATTTGACTTTCGCTATGATGTCTGAAACTGTCTTGATTGCGTCCGCATAGCCTATGGACTTCCGCCCTATCACTTTGGACAGGTCGTCTTTGTAGCCGAGTATTTTCATTTTAGGCTTGTAAAACAATTTTGAAGCCGTTGTTTAATAGCGTTATTTTTCAAGGCTGAGGTAGGCTATGGGGTTTGCGATGCAGATGTAGGTGTAGACGACCGCCTGCAGGAGTCTTGAGGCGGCGAAGACTATGATTGTGATTGCGGCAAGCGCGCCCTCGAATTCTGTGAGATAGAGTATTGTCGAGGTTGCAAGCAAAAGGAGAAGGAAGAACAGGTTTAGTTTTAGGAGAGGCTTCTTGTTTTCCATGCTTAGCCTGAAGCCTTTGGATGCCGCCGTCTTCAGTCCGGCGTCGTCTATGACGGCCACCGGTATTATGAAGAACAGGAGTATTGCGGCGGCGAGCAGTGCGATAAGTGACACGAGTATTATTAGCGAGAGTATGAACGTGCTTGCGAGCGTGTAGGCCAATGTTATGAGGGACGTGAAGATTATGGTTGAAATGCCGAGTATGGAGAATAGTATTATTGAGAATCCTATGAGGGTTTTGGTTTTCGCCAAAACCTTTTTAAGCGCCTTCACGAGGCTTACCTGAAGCCCTTTTTTATAGTCTTTGGCAAGCTGGGGGTACATCGCGTAAGTGTAGACGTCTAGTATGTAGAGGATTATTGTTGAGGCGAGGATGAAAGCCATTTTCACGAAAAAATCCCTTGCCTGAATCGGGGTTATTTCTGTTTCCTTAAGTATTAGCGAAGCCTGCACCAGGTATAGCATTATGACGGCGTAAAGCATTGTCGTGATGAGGCGGGGCAGGACTATTTTCGGATTTTCCCTAAACATTGCGAGGGAGTCTGAAAGTATCTTCGGCAGGTCCATCATATAGTTTTTTAATGAATAGGTTAAATAAGCTTGTATGGGAGAGAAGGATTTTGTTGACCGGATGCTCGGGCTTCTTTTCGGGATTTGTTTTGCCGGGCTTTTGATTGCGGCGCTTTACCTCATGCTTCCAGACAGCCGGACTGGAATGGAGATGATAAAGAGCATTGTAGACACCATGAGGTTTTTCAATCTTCTGCCGGTTTGGATTCAGATTATAGTCGGATTTTTATTTGCGATAATCGCCATAATCTGTGTTGGCGCTATAAAGGATTTGACGGCAATGATTTTCGGGTGGAAAAGCGAAGACTATTCCGGCGGATTCAGCAGTTTTTAGATCCGGCAGACCATTATTTTCCGGATTCCGCGTTCTTCTTGCCTTCAAGAAGTTCAAGGTAGCTTTCGCGAATCGTGTCTTTTTTGGAGATGCCGAGTTTTTCAAGTATCCTAAACATTTTCTCCCGGTCGTCGAGTGTATTTGACTCGAGTTCTATGAACCCTCCAAGACATTCAACCGAGTCTATGCATATTTTAATGTCTTGAAAAAGGTACGTCTTTCTTTGCTTTGCCACCGTCCCCGCCTTTTCGAATCCAAGCGCCAGGATTATTTTCTCAAATTCTTTTGTGACAGGATGCTCGTATTCAATCCGTGATTTCGTCTCCTCGTCGAGCTTCGGCCCCTTGTAGGTTATGAAAAGATGGCCGTCCTGGTCGCGGATCCGGAATGCTTCATCCGTCTTTTTGAAGTCCCGGCAGGGGTGCCTGTAGTATGTGTCAGACTGAGTGACTGTTGAAATATAGGTTGCGCCCAAATCCTTCAGCTGTTTTTCAGAACCCATCCAGTAGGCCTTGACTTCGGCTTCAACACTCATTTTTAATTTTACGGCAATATGTGGTTAGGGCATAATCCGGACTACTTCCGTTTCAAGTGGACTAGTACGTGGTCTTTCTCGAAAGGCTCGAGCTCGAGCTCTTGGACGACGTTAAACTCACCCTTAAGCTTTGCGACTTCTCCCCTGATGACTTTCTTCGGGTTTCTTGAAGAGTCTATGCTTCTGCTTTTGATTGAAAGGAGGACGTCGGTGAATGGGAAATGGTGGCTGTTGACCAACACTATGTCGGCTTGGCGGGGTTGCGCGACATCCTGTATAAGGACGTCGACGGGCCCGATAAGCTGCGCGTACTCCCAAGGATGCCTTGCGTCGGCCACTATCGGGATCATGTTCGTCTTCTTCTCGCACACGTGCATGAGGTCGCGGGCGACGCGCTTTCCGAATTCTACGCAATAGACCTGGCCTTTCGTGATGTCGGCGATGTGCGAGGATGTTGTTCCTGTGGAGGCTCCAAGATAAAGGACGTTTGAGTCTGGTTTTACCGGAAAGTTTTTTAGTCCTTTCAGTATGGCGGCGCCAATCTTGCTTCGGAACGGGTCCCAAAACCGGTATTCCCCGTCTTTCTGCTTTTCCAGCTTTTCGCCGTACACCCGGTAGCCCGGAGTCGAATTTTTCGTGGCGATGTTTCTGCCGAAACTGTAGACTCCCGGAAACAATTGTTGGGGCATACTTTCAACTATGAAGAACAAGGTTAAAAAAAAGATTTTTTTTAGTGCGGACGGCTGGCGGGTGGTTTCCTAATGTTTTTTCATTATTTCTTCGACGCGGGAGAGGCTGTCGGCGTCCTCAATGCTCTTGTCATCGCGGATTCTCACAAGGCGGGGAAACCGTAGGGCGTATCCTGAAGTGTATGTCGGACTCTTTTGGATTTCCTCGTATGCGACTTCAACCACAATCTGGGGTTTCAATCGGACTTCCTTCCCGTCCGTTAGTGTTATCAGGTCTTTCGTCTTTTCCGTCATCTCTTCAAGCTGCGCGTCCGTGAAGCCGGTCGCCATCCTCCCGATCTCCAGGAATTCCCCGGTTTCGGAGTCGTGGGTGGAAAGCAGGTAGCTTCCAAGCCATTTGGCGCGCCGGCCCTCCCCCCATGTCGCGCCCGTCAAGACGAGGTCGAGTGTTTCCATGACCGGCTTGACCTTGTACATGTAGCCGACACGGCTGCCGGGCTTGTATGGCGCGTCCAAGACTTTGAGCATGACTCCCTCATGGCCTTGGTCGAGCGCGTTCTTGTAGAATTTTTCCACTTCCGCGACATCTGCTGTGACTATCTTGTCCGCCAGCCTGAAGCTTTGGGTGGGCGCTATGGAGTCCTCCAAAAGTTTCCGTCTTTCGGAAAAAATTGTTTTAGTCTTCATTTCGCCGTCAATGTAGATGAGGTCGAAGATGTTTACTTCGACTGGAATCTGTCTGCTGATTTCTGAAATCCTGTATTTGCGCTTTATCCTTCTTGAAAGATGCTGGAACGGCAGGGGCCTCCTGTTTTTCCTGTCTTCGACTGCAACAATCTCGCCCTCGATTATGCAGGATTTCGCAATAATCTGCCTACCGCACCACTCAACTACTTCCGGAAACTGTTTCGTCACATTTTCAAGTCGCCTTGTGAAAAGTTCGACTTTTTCCCCGTTCTTGTGGGCTTGGATTCTCGCCCCGTCATACTTGGTTTCCGCCTGTACTTGCCCGTATTTTTCAATTACGCTTTCAATCGACTCGGCTTTTTGAGCGAGCATGACGCGGACGGGCCTTCCGCACTCCATGGAGACGGCTTCAAGGCCGGCATGTCCTTTTTCTTTCGCTATCAATGCGACTTCAGACAGGTCGCATATCAGGTTGTATGCGTTTTCCACTAGTTCTTTCGGAACGTCCGCGTTTTTCGCGATTGCGTCGCGGATGGTGCCGTCGCCCACGCCCAAGCGCAGTTCTCCGAGTATGAGTTTGACTATGTATTTGGCGTCCACGGGTGTTGCGCGGGATAGGAGTTCTTTTATGTAGCCGAGTTTTTTGTCGGTGCTTCCCTTGCCTTCGAGTGTTGCGAGCTTTTCAAGATTTTCGCGGACCTTGCCGAGCGTCAGCGTCTCCTTGAAGAGCGTAGTCTGTGTTTTGGAGACGATGATTTCTTGCGCGACCAGTCCCATGTCGCCTTTTTTCCTTAGAATCCTGTGGATTTCGGCTTCGGTCTTGCCTGAAACATCGCATAGGGATTTGACCATGAGTTTTTCTGCTATGCCAAGCTCCCTGCTGTCGTACTGCGGGAATATCCTGCCCCGCAGGAAGAGTATGACTGTCGGCAGGTCTTTAGAGTTTAGGTTTGAAATGAAGTCGGCGACTATGTCCGTCATCTCAAGGCGTCCGGAAACCGCCTCTATCCGCTCTAAAACCCGGCTTAACTGGTTGAATTCCATGGGTTGTTTAGTTTTTGGTAGGGTATGCTTAATTATTGCCTGTAAATGAAGGTTTTGGTTGAGACCCCGAGATACAGTTTCAGGAAATACCGCAAAACCGGGGGCGGTTTCAAGGTTGATTTGACAAGCCCCCTGCCGACACTCTTTAACTACGGGATTGTCGGGGGGACGAAGGGGGCGGACGGCCTGCCCCATGATGTAGTTGTTTTGGGAAGACGCGTGAGGCAGGCGACGGTTCTTGAGGTTGAAAAAGTAGGTTTGGTGAAATTCATTGACGATGGCTTGATGGACGACAAGATTGTGGCGTCAGAGGACGGGAGGATTTCAAGGATTGATGTCTTCAAAATCAAATTATTCTTTCTTGCTTACTCTGTCTTCAAAAAAATTCGTGGTCTTGTGAAAACAGGGAAAATTCCGAAAACAAGTTTCGGCGGTTTTATTCCGGTTCGATGAAGATTTCCTTGATTTTCCGCCTTAACGTCTTCGGCTTTTCTTCGTCGTCGGGCTTGATGAATATTCCCGCAATTTTCTGGAGGAAGCTTTTCCCGCCCGCTTTTCCGCCTTCGCGCTCGCGGTCTTTCTTTCTCTTCTCCCTCTTCTTTTCCCTTATTTTCTTCAAGACTTCCTCGTCATGTTCCGGCTGCCTGACTTTGCCGGTGTCGTCGTATTTGGGTTTCGCGCCGTGCTTGGTTTCGCGAACCCTGATGTCCACGGTGATTGGCTGCTTCAAGGCTTCGCTCACAATGAGGGCTTGCCCGACGTTCAGCTGCTGAATCTCCTCCTCCATGCCGGCGGTGAACCCCTCAATGCTTGTGCGGATGGCTTTAAGGTCGTTGGGGTTTGTGACCTTGAGGATTATTTGCGTCGTGCACTGGCTTAGGACGTTCTTGTCTATTCTTGCCGGCCGCTGGCTTACGACGCACAGGTGGAATCCGAACTTCCTGCCTTCCCCGGCGATGGTCCGAAGTATTGAAGAGCTCATCGCGTCGCCGAATCCGCGTTCCGGACAGAAGTTGTGTGATTCCTCGACTAGGTAGAATACTTCGGGGATTTTCCCGACAGTCCTGAGGTGGAATAGTTCTTTTGTGAGGCGGGTTACGACGAGCTGCTGGATTGCGGGGTCCGTCCCCTTCAGATTCAGGATACTGCAAACACCCTCCTCAACAAGCTTGTGGTATGGCGTCGGCCTTCCGTCGAATACTCCGGACTTCATCAAGTCTTCGAGTCCGTTCAAAACCTTCCACTTGAATTTCGTTGGCTCCTCCTCAATCCTGTCGATAAGCTCCCGTAGTGTGTAGCCTTCGTCCATGTCCTGGAGGGCGGTGTAGAGGACGCTCTTCTGCTTGTCTGTGAGCGTGATTGGTATGAGGTCGAGAAGCTCCTCCATCGTGAAGTCGGCCTTCAAGACGAATTTCTGGGCATGCGGGTTGACGTTTGAGTCTGTCGTGTATTCCACAACCTGGTCGGCGTAGTTTCTCACCTGCACGTTGTATTTCATCATGGAATCGTAGTCGTCGTTTTCAACACACAGGCTTGAGTATTCCCCGTGCGGGTCTATGATTACGACAGGCATCCGGTTTTTCAAAAGCTCTTCGAGCATGACTGCGACCGCATAGCTTTTGCCGGCCCCGGTTTTCGCCAGAACGCTCACGTGCTTTCCAATCGTCGTCTTCACGTCAAGATAGACCGGGATGTCGTGGCTTTCCAGAAAACCCACGTATATAGAGTTCTCCCGCTGGCTTCCCAAGCCAAGAACCTGGGTGATTAGCTTTCGGTCCGCCAGGAAAACTTTCTCAGACGGGTTGAACGGAGTCTTTGGAGAGTGAACCTGCCCGTCTTCAAGATATCCGATAGTGTAGGCGTGGGCTTTAGTCTCATCATCCTCGAAGTCGTCGAGGTATGTCTTGAGGGAGCTGATTTTCGCCAAAACCCACCCGTATACCGGATGCCTGACTTTTATGAACGTGCCCTTCCCCACCTGCCGGTCGGTGAGTTTTAGGTCGAATTCGCCGGGCTTTACAGACCCGGTCAAAAAACCGATTTCGGTCATGCAAGTAAATTATTAAAAGCAAGGGTTCTTTAATCATAGCCAGAACGTTTGAAAGATGGTTAGATTTAAGGTCGTGTTGGTTGAACCCAAGTATCAGGGGAATATTGGAAGCGTCGCGCGAGTAATGAAGAATTTTGGCTTCAATGACTTGATTCTCGTCAACCCCCCGCGGATTGAGGGTGAGGCGAGGGCCATGAGCATGCACGCGCTCGATGTTTTGGAGAACGCGACAGTGGTGGAAAATCTACGCGATGTTGACAGATACTGCGATTTTAAGGTTTCGACGAGCGCGATAACAGCGGGAGACTCGAACGCATTGCGCTCGCCGGTGTTTCCGGAAGAGCTGGCGAAGGCGCTGGATTCTGACGGGAACATCGGCATAGTTTTCGGGCGGGAAGATTACGGACTCTACAATGAGGAAGTGTTGGAGTGCGACATGCAGGTGACGATTCCCGCAAACCAGGAATATCCGACGCTCAATCTCGCCCAGTCTGTCGCAGTCATACTTTACGAGCTGAGCAGGAGCGAGCACCGCAAGAGAGCTGGAAAGCGGAAGTTCAGGGAGTTGGACGGAGAGCGAAAGAGAGTCTTGTATGAGATGGTTGACGGCATGGTGGATGAGGTGTTTGACGACGATTGGACGCGGGAGCTGAACAAGAAGAGCATGAAACAGGTTTTCGGGCGGGCGTTCGTCTCGGGCCGTGAAGCCCAAACCTTAATCGGGCTTTTCAGGAACGCCGGGGAAAAGCTTTCAGGTAAAACAAGTACGCGAAAAAAGAGTGAAGAATAAACTTAAAGCCGTACGCACATATCTTAGTGATGATGGATGATTCTGTTCTCAAGAAGGCGGCTGAAAAGTATGGGACGCCGCTCTACGTTTACGACAAGGCAATCATCGACAGACAGTGTGATGCATTCAAGAAGGCTTTTAAGGGATTGCCCTGGGAGTTTGGAATCCGCTACGCCTTCAAGGCCAACACGAATCCTGAGATTTTGAGTATAATCAGGAGTCATGGTTTTGGGGGCGACATCGTCTCGATTGGCGAGCTTGAGGCGGGATTGAACGCCGGATTCAAACCGAAGGATTTGGTTTACACTAGCAACAGCAAGTCGAGGGAGGAGCTTGCCAGAGCGCTTGCGGCCGGAGTCTGCATCACGCACGGAAACATCATGGAGTGCGAGATACTCAACGAGATTGCGAAAGAAAGGGGTGTTGTCGCAAATGTCGCCTTCCGCGTGAACCCGGATGTTGACGCGAAAACGCACCCGAAGATTTCGACTGGGCTTAAGGGCTCGAAATTCGGACTGCATTTTGAGCGTAATCTCGCATTCAACGCGTTCAAGTTCGCCAAAGACTTGGAAAACATAAACCCGGTCGGACTGCACTGCCATATTGGAAGCCAGATAACGGACATGAGCGGATTCGCTGATGCCGCAGGCAAGCTGATTGATTTCGCTCAAAAGCTCGATAAAGAGTTGGGGGTAAGATTGGACTTCCTTGACTTTGGGGGCGGGCTTGGCGTCAGCTACGACGGACGTCCTGTGGTTGGCGTTGAAGAGTTCGCCGGAGAATACAAAAAAATTCTGGCTGACGAGGGCGGTAAACTGTCTTACAGGCCGAACGCGTTTTTTGAGCCCGGCAGGTATCTTGTCGCGGAATCCGGCGTTCTTTTGACTAAAGTCAATTCGATTAAGGAGACTCCCTACAAGAAGTTCGTGAACGTGGACTCGGGATTTAACACTCTTGTTAGGCCTGTAATGTATGACGCGTATCATCCAGTAAGGGTTGTCGGGAAAACCGGCGGGGACATCACCTACGACATTGCCGGAAACTTGTGCGAGTCCGGCGACATTCTGGCGAAAGAACGCAATCTTCCGAAAGTCGAAGTCAACGACATCATTGAGATAGGACTTGCGGGCGCCTACGGCTACAGTATGAGCTCGAACTATAACAGCAAGCCGAAGCCAGCGGAAGTGCTGGTTGACGGCGGCAAAATCAAGCTGATTCGAAAAAGACAGGATTTGAGGGACGTAATTTGATTTTTCACCAGGATTCCGAATTATTTCCTTCGGATTTCCCGCCTGTTTTTACGGCGGGCTTCGAATATTTTTTGGCCGGCTCTGCGGGCGCCTGAGTTTTGGTTTCCCGGTATTCCGGAGTTCTGCCTCCCGAATCCTTGTCTCGGATTTCCCTAAGTATCCCGCTCATCTCCCTCAAAAGCGGGGCTTCATTGTCCGCCCTCATCTGTTCGCTAATCAGATGCTGTATTTCCTCCGGCTCTGGTATGCCGAAAAGAGAGTACATGCTTCTCGCCCGGGGAGTGTTGATGCTTCGCCCCCCCATGACTCCTACTCCGACGTTTCCGCCAAGGGGCGACTGTCCGCCCGCGCCAAGAGCTATGAGAGCGTGGTCTTGCCCCATTCCAAGCCCGCTTGCGGTTATGGGGATGACGACCCCGAAGTTGAAGAGTCTTGCAATCAGGTCCTGGTCTATGACTAGGTTGTTTATCTTGTCGTATTCCAGCTCGTTGCGCTTGTGGCTTATGAACTCCACCTGGGTTACGATGCGGGAGTCGGTTATGTAGAAGTTGTGGGCTCTTCGGTATAATTCCACCAGGACCATTCCGGCTGCGGATATTATCATGGCGAAGACGTAGGAGTAGTATGCGTCAATCTCCAGAAATATTGATAGGAGCAGGCTTGCTATTGCCGTGCCCGGTATCATAATCGCCCACTTGAAGTCTATTTTCAGAACTGAAAAGGCTATGGACATTATGAAGAGGGCTCCAATCCAGAGGGGTATTTGCGCGTATTTCCCGAACGCCTTGTTGACGGGGTATATTGCCGAATACACCATCGAGTTTACGCCGGTTAGGAAGGGTACTGCATCCACTATTGCATTTTCCGAGGGGGCGAACGTGCCCATGATGTTTTGGGTTACTAAAAGTCCGGGGTTGCCGAATATCATGGCTATCTGTTCGCCGTATAGAAGGAATATTACGCTTACTAGTATTACGGAAACCCAGATGCCGTACATGTCGTAGAATGCCATATAGTGTGGTTTTATGGCCTTTAGAAGTTTTTCTCCTTTAAGCAGCCTGAATTCGTCGCCAACGCTTGGAAGGTCTTCTAAGGCTGGTTTTTCGGCCATAAAAAAGTATTGACTTAAAGAGGCTTATATATCGCCCAACCTCTTCACAATCTCCTCCAAATCCTGTTTTGTCGGCCTTATAGCCCCTAGATACTTTACGACTTTTTGGCGGGGTCTTCCGCCAACGCGCTCGGACTTTACGAGGTAATAGTATGTTCCGCCTGAAACCGTCTTTTTTCTCACAAACATTTTTGGAATATTCTTCAATCAATTAAGGATTATGTCGATTTTCCTTGTATTCCACCACTTTTGTATTTCAAGATAGATGAATCCAACGCTTGATAGCAGTATTATTCCCGCAAACATTGAAGCCGGAAGCGGCGTCGTGTGCATCAAGTCTTGGAGAGTCGTGCCGACGAATGGCACGGTGAGCGGAAGGTATAGCAGGCACAACACCACAGCAAATGAAAGCAACACCGCAAGGTTAAGCCACTTGTTGGTGAAGATTCCCACCTTGAGCGCCGGAAATCTTGTTGAGCGCGAGGCGAACGCCTGATACATTTCGAAGAATGCGATTGAGATGAATGCGACCGTCTGGGCTTCAAAAACATTCTGTTTTACTGGGTCGAAAACCCAAAGGAACAACCCCATTGTGACTGTTATCATCAAGAGCGGATACCAGACTATGAAGGGGGAGAGTCCGCGGTGGAGGGGCTCGCGCCGGGACCTTGGTTTCTGTTTCATGGCGCCAGGCTCAAACGGGTCGACGCCCAATGCAAGCGCCGGCAGGCCGTCGGTCACCAGATTGATTATGAGTATTTGAGTGGCTGTGAGCGCGATTGGGACTCCGGGAATGATTGATGAGAGGAATACGACTCCCACCTCCCCTATGTTTCCGGAAATAAGGTAGGCGAAGAATTTCCGGATGTTGTCGTAGATGCCCCGCCCCTCCTCGACCGCCGAAACGATTGAGGAGAAGTTGTCGTCGGTCAAGACCATGTCCGCCGCCTCCTTGCTCACGTCCGTCCCGGCGACCCCCATTGCGACGCCGATGTCGGCCTTCTTCAAGGCTGGGGCGTCGTTTACGCCGTCGCCTGTCATCGCGACAACGTTTCCAAGCGACTGTAACGCTTCGACTATCCTAAGCTTGTGGCTTGGAGAGACTCGAGCGTAGACTGCGGCTTTTTCGACCGCGTCTTTCATCTGCTCGTCGTCGAGCCCGTCGATTTCCGCGCCAGTCAATGCAAGGTCGCCCTCCCGAAATATTCCGAGTTGTTCCGCTATCGCCTTGGCTGTTAGCATGTGGTCTCCGGTTATCATGACCGCGCGGATTCCCGCATTCCTGCACTCCTGCACCGCGTCGGCGGATTCTTTTCTCGGCGGGTCTATCATTGCGGCAAGACCAGTGAAAACCAGGTTTTTTTCAAGAGTCTGGTGGTCGTAGCCGTCTGGGATGGGACGGTATGCAAGGCCTAACACCCGGAATGCCTGTGAGGCGAATTCTGAATTCTTGCCTAAAATTTCTTTCCGGTCTTTTTCAGCAAGGTTTTTCTCTTCGCCGTCCACCAGGATTTTCGCGCACAAGTCGAGTATCACATCGGGCGCGCCTTTCGTGAAAGCGATTTTCTGGCCTTGGAAGTCGTGGATGGTCGTCATCCGCTTTCGCTCGGAGCTGAATGGTATTTCGTCAACTCGGGGATGCTTTTCATTCAGTTGTTTCTGGCTGTAGCCGAGTTTTTCGGCGGCGACAAGAATGCTCGCCTCCGTCGGGTCTCCCGTGATTTCGCCTTCTTTCGTGAGCGAGGAGTCGTTGCACAACAGGCTTATTTGGGCGAACCGCTCTAAATCCACGTTCGGTCCTGAAATCCTGTTTCCGTCCGGCCCAGTGAATCCGCCTTCAACCGCGTATCCCTGCCCCTCAACATCATATGT
>DSAL01000111.1 GCA_011380095.1 Candidatus Altarchaeales archaeon | reverse complement strand
CTCAAAGATACTGCCGAGATAGATTGTGGCGAGAAGCGCGAACATTAGTATCGGCGCGAACTTTACGCCCCACCGTATGGTGATGTTTTCCGAAATGTCGCCCCGCCCAGCAAGACAGATAATCCGCTCAACATCCTCGCTGGTCAAACCCTCGATATTTCTTTTCGAAAAAAGCTTTTTCCCGCCGACAACAAGATCTTGCGCGAGAATGTCGCCTTCACTCAATCCTGAAACCGGAATCTCCTTCATCAAAGCCTCACGCTCGCACGTCTTCAAATACACGGTTCCGACCGTGAATACGGGAAGCATTAGATAGAGGCCGGTTGCATTCGGGATTGCGAGGATTATTGAGAGCAGGGAGGGTATGAATGAGAATCCGATGAGGAAAAGAGTCCTGTGCTCTCGAATGTTTTTCAAAAACTGTTTGAACACATTCGGCCTCATAAAACCCAAAACAAGAGTGTAGACTGCAACATAGGGTATTGAAATGAAGGCCATGTTCATCCAGTAGGCAAGATAGTATGGCGTCAGATCCATGTTAGGCCAAACATAACCCATCCTTGAGACCAAGCCCAGGAGAACGCCGACTCCCGCGGTAATCTTCACGTCGCCACCGCCCCACTGGCCGAGGAAAAAAAGTATTGCGGAAACAATGAAAAAACAGGCTCCGACGATGAAGGGTGTCGTGAACATGAAGGGGTCCCGGTTTACGAAAGCCGCGGCCGCGGAAAACAATAGTAGGCCTCCGAAAAGCGTCTTGGTTATCCTGTCGGGAATCTCGCCGGTCATCAAGTCAATCCAGGATGCGATAAACAAGAGCGCGCAAGTCAAGACGACCGCCCAAAAAACTATCATAGAAAAAGATAATGGACAGAGGGTATAAAAAAACAAGGGAGGGGATAGAAGAAAAAAAAATAAAAAAAAAGTTTGATGCAGGATTAACCTACATCATACCGCCCATCTCGTCCATTCCGCCGGGAGGCATTGGAGGCATCCTGGACTTGCCAGACGCCGAGATCACGTCGTCGATTCGGAGAATCATTTCCGCGGCCTCGCTCGCGCACTGCACCGCCTGAGTCTTGATTTTCAGCGGCTCGACAATGCCCTTGCCCCACATGTCGGCGATCTTCGCCTCGTCAACCAGAACGCCGAAGTTCTGTGAAGTCTCGTGCTTTGCCCTGAGCTTTACGAGAGTGTCTATGGCGTCCATGCCCGCTGATTCCGCGAGAGTTCTCGGGATAATCTCCAAGGCGTCCGCGAACGCGTTGACTGCAAGCTGCTCCCGTCCGCCGACACTGTCCGCGAAAGCGCGAAGCTTCTGCGCGACCTCTATTTCCGGCGCGCCTCCGCCTGAAACTATAGCTCCAACTTCGACTGCCGCGGCAACCCCGCCCAATGCGTCGGTTATCGCCCGGTCAATCTCGTCGACCACGTGTTCGGTTCCCCCGCGGACCAAGAAGCTTACGGCCTTCGGGTTCTTGCATCCGGAAACGAAAATCATCTCGTCGCCCGAAATCTTCTTCTCCTCGACAAGCTTTGCGGAACCGAGGTCGGATTTCTCGAATTCTTTGATGCTTGAAACGACTTTTCCGCCCGTCGCTTTGGCGAGTTTGTCCATGTCTGATTTCTTGACGCGCCTTACCGCGAATACGCCGGCCTTGCTCAAGTAGTGTTGCGCTAGGTCGTCGATGCCTTTTTGGCAGAACAATACGTTGGCGCCGGTGGATGCGACCGCGTCAACCATGTCTTTGAGCATCTTCTCCTCCTGCTCGACGAACGCCTGAAGCTGGTCAGGGGAGGTGATGCTGATTTCAGCGTCAGTCTCCGTGTCCTTAACCTCGATTGCCGCGTCAAGCAAGGCGATTTTCGCGCCTTCAACAGTCTTTGGCATTCCAGAGTGGACGCGCTCCTTGTCGATTATGATTCCGGAAATCATCTCGGACTCGTGCGCGCTCGCGCCCTGCTTTTTCTCGACCTTCACGTTGTCAAGGTCTACCGTGACTTTCCCGTTTTTTTCCTCGGCTATCTGGCGGATTGCTTTGACGCACTGTTTTGCGAGATGCTCTTTCGCGGATTCCGCGCCCTTGCCGGTCATCGCGGTTACCGCAATTTCCTCCAGAAGCTTCGTGTCGGATAATGTGACGGTCTGGCCTATCGACTTCAATATTTCCTGCGCCTTTTCGGCCGCCATCCGGTATCCGCGCGCGATTAGTGTGGAGTGTATTCCCATGTCGAGTAGTGACTCGGATTTTGAGAGGAGTTCTCCAGTCAGTACTACCGCGGTCGTGGTTCCGTCGCCGACTTCCTTGTCCTGTGTTTTCGCGACCTCGACGACCATTTTGGCTGCGGGGTGTTCGACGTTCATTTCCTCGACTATGGTGGTGCCGTCGTTTGTTATTGTTATGTCACCCAGGTCGTCCACCATCATCTTGTCCATGCCCCGCGGACCCAGAGTCGTCCTTACCGCTTCTGCAACTGCTTTTGCAGCCATTATATTGCTTCTTTGCGCGTCTCTTCCGGTAGTGCGGAATGCTCCTTCCGGAAGGACTAGTATTGGTTGTCCTTGTGCCATCTTTTACATCACCAAATTTTTAACAGAAAAAAATTTGAGATTAGTTATAGGTTAACGCGTATAAAAAGTTTATGATTTCTCATTGGTTTAAAAGTATAGTAAAACCTAGTTGCGTTTCGCGTAATCCTTGCGAAACACCAAAAAATCAGTCTTTTAGAAGCCGGTAGAGGTCTTTTGAAGACTTGACCTCCCTGAAATCCTTCAAACCCAACACGACAGAATCCGCATCCACCCTGCGCTCGCTCACGCAAACGCTATAACCGCCGACAAGACCCGTTATCTCCTCCACAATCTGCAGGCGCCTGCCAATCCTGCGCCAGTCATTGCTGACAACAGTATAGACTGGATCCCCGCACTTAGCCAAAACGTCGAACGGCGCGTTTGTCGCAAAAGCATCAAATCCAAGCTCCCGGAATTCCCTAAGAACCTCCCGCTTGACCTCGGTCAAATAACGCTCAAGACTCACATTCATCTGATGCTCGGGCACCTCCATCAAATCAGCCGACAACGCGTCGAGTTCCGCGAAAATACTCTTCAAACGCTCGAAAACATCCAAAGACATCGAACCGAAACGCTCATAACGATAAACACTGTGTGGTGAAACATCAAGCATCTCGGCGAGCTCCGCCTGAGTCATGCCCGTCCGCTCCCGAAGGCTTGCAAGCCTGTCCTTGTTGACGCTGACACAATACTTTCCGCGCTTGGCATGAATCTGGGGGATTTCGCCGGACACCAGCATCCCCAACGTCCCAGCGTTAGAAACCAAAACCCTGTAACGGTCATAAAGGACGCCGTCCTCAAGACTGTGAGATTTCATACGGTCGCCGACAACAACAGGGACCGCGCCAAGCGCCGCGGCAACAGACTTGAGCTCCTGCGCGACAGTCTTGTTGAACCCCTCAATGTTGGACAATACTTTGACCAGGAATATCGTGTCGCCGCGCTTTGCCAGAATGTCGAAGCAGCTTCTCGAACCACTGCAGTCTACGACCGCAAAACCGCACGACTCAAGCAGTTCCAAAACACTTGAAATAAGCCCTGCTTTCATTTCAAAGAATTACACAATAAACTTGTCGTGAAGAGCCCTAACGCACCGTTCCACATCCCCGTTGTTTATCATGAAGGCTATGTTCACTTCGCTTGAACCCTGCGCAATCATGATAAGGTTGACGCCAGCGTCGCTGACTGTTGTGAAAATTCGTGCTGCGATGCCTTTCGCTCCGTGCATTCCGGCGCCGACAACAGTTATGATGGACGTGTCCTTCATTATGGAAAGTCCGTTAACGATATCTTCCCCGAACTCGGCCTCCAAAAGGCCGACGGCCGCGTCAACGTCGGATTCCGACACTACAAAACTGAGGTTGCTCTCGCTTGAGCCTGAAATCATCATTATGTTGATGTTCGCGCACCCCAAAACTGAAAACAGCCGTCCAGCAATGTTGGGGGTTGCGGCCATGCCAACTCCAGTCAATGTGAGTATGACAACGTTTTTAGCGATTGCAACAGCCTTTATGATGCCCTCAATCTTCTCCTGCTCCCGCACAATCAACGTGCCGGCGCAGCCGGGATTGAATGTGTTTTTGACGCGGACCGGAATGTCGGCGTCCATTGCGGGTTCAATCATCTTGCTGTGTATTACTTTCGCCCCGAAGTAGCCCAAATCCAAGGCTTCAACATAGGATAACGTGCCTATCAGTTTCGCGTCTGGAACAAGTTTAGGGTCTGTCGTGAGTATGCCGTCAACGTCAGTCCAAATCTGGACTTCGTCGGCTCCAAGAGCCGCGCCCAAAAGAGATGCTGAATAGTCGCTGCCGCCGCGGCCCAAAGTCGTGATGCTGCCCTTCTCGTCGGCGGCAATGAATCCGGTTACAACAGGCGTGAAGCCGTCTTCTAAAAGAGGCTTGAGTTTCGCGGAAACCTCCTGCTTCATCATCTTGTACAATACTTTCGCCCGCCCGTGGCTTGAGTCCGTGACTATCCCCGCCTCAAATCCTGTGAGCGCGCAAGACTTCAATCCCAGCGACTCGATTGCTCCAGAAACTATGAGTGAATTCAATCGTTCTCCGAAAGACAGTATGTAGTCCGAGCTTTTAGGGCTCAAGTCTTCAAGGTATCCAACGCCCAGAAGAGCCACCTTAAGCTTGTCTGTAAAGACGATAATCTCCTCCAGGACGCGGCTTCTAGACTTCTTGTCGGATACCGCCTCCATCGCGGCCTCGCGGTGCCTTATCAAAAGCTCGCGGCAGAATGCGTCAACCTCCCGCTCCACAACGTCGGAAGGCAGGTCGATGACTTTTTTCGATATTTTCACAAGACTGTCGGTCACGCCGCTCATTGCGGACACGACAACGACTGCCGGAGGCTTCCCGGCCTTCACTAAAGCGGCTACATTCTTGATTCGCTCGCCGTCGGCAACGCTTGTGCCGCCAAACTTCATCACAATCATTTCGTTTAGGAAAAAATACGCCAAACATGTTAATAAGCGTCCCGTATTGTTTTTAGCCCGGCGTCTGCGCGCTGAACTCTTCCTCGGTGAAGACCGTCAGAATACGCTTGAAAGCGTCTGCGGAATGCTGTGTCGTATCAACCCGTATGGAGTTTTGGGCGACGCCAACACGGATTGCGCCTAAAACCCGCTCCGGACGGTTGAGGTAGTAGGTGTTTTCAGAGTCAAACTGGAGGTTGATGATGTTAAGGGATGCGAGCCTTACGCTTTCTCCATACGTCTTCATCCTGGCAGTGTCATTCCTCTCGCGGGCGAGCTCGTACGCGTAAGTCACCCCCTCAAGATAGACGCCGGTACTGCTTGAATGAGGGTATCCATATTGAGGGTAGCGGGGGTTGAAGAACCTGCCCCACACGTCTATAAACTCGGGCTTCTCCGTCTGCTGAATCTTCAAAAGCTCGTCGTTGAGGATGAAGACCGCGTCTACATAACTCTCGTTTCCAGTAATCTGGTAGAGGCGATAGAGGCTCATGGTGTGCCAAGGCACGTATGCCGGATAATAGTTTTCACCCAACCGGTCGACATACTCTACAAGGTAATAGTTCTGGCTTTTCAATGCAGCGTCCAAAAAACGCTCGTCGCCAGTCCGCCCATAATACTCCGTCAAGGCCAGTATAGCCTCTCCGCTATAGAACGTCAGGAGATAGTCTTCGTCATACGCGTAGTCGGGCTCAATCATCCACGCCTTGAAAGACCCGTCCTCGTTTTGAAGGCCGATCAGCGTGTTGGCAAGACACCCGGCCTCAACACCATACTCGTCAAGGAGCGGGCTGTAGGCTAAAGTCCTCAATGCCATGGCGGTGGCGCCAAGCTTCGACTTGTCGCTGAAATAGATGTAGCCGAAATCACCATCCCGCAGATACCAGTTTTCAAAGACGTATTCGAGGTTTCGCCTGTGCAAGTCCAAGTAAGCTTCATCCTCGCCTGCAAGCTCCGCCAAAAAACGGGAGGCCATCAACTGCCGTATCATGTTGTTGCTCGTGGAATAGCTGCCGGAACCCAGAAAATAAAGGTAGTTGAAGAACCCTTCATCATTGAGGTTTGCGGAAATCCAGCCGGACATCGCGTTAAAACTCTCGTTAACATCACGCAATCGCGGGAGTTCGTCAGTCACAATATTCCCCCGGAAAACGTCCAAAACCCTCCCGTCCCTTTCGAGCTTCATGAAATGGGTGCTTCGATGAAGACGTACGACAACACCCGGGGTATTTGCGCAAAAGCCGTCCAATCCAAGACTTCCGCACAATCTTTCAACCATCCGCTCTGGTTCGACGTCGCCCTGAATCAAAACGTCGTCAAGATAAGTCGCGTTGCCGGCTCCGTGAATAATCCGTATCGCGTGCACTCCGGGCTCGTATTCAAGGCCGTGCATCCCCGATTTTTTAACCCTGAAAATGTTCACGTCCGAAACCTCAAAACCCCTGTCCAAGATGAAGACTTCAGCCTGAAAGTCCGCGTCCTTGAGGCTTCGCCCCCCATAGCACGTCAGGGTTCCGTCACACGACTTCTCGTCCAGAATCCGGTAGGCCGCGTTATAGACGGATTCCGCAAGATTTCCGCAAGACGCCCGGCCGGCGCCCCAACGCCTGCCGTCCAGACGGAAGACGACATAAACCTCGTTGCCGACGCCGCCAAAGGAGGGGTCGAAGTCCGACCGCCTTCTGCCGGCGTAAAAGTCGTCGACCGCAGCATAGGCGACTTCCAAGAGCGCCTCCTTCTCGCCCGCCGAAAAACCGGAAACATCCCTCAAAAATATTGGAGTGCGTGAAGTTTCACCCCCGTTTCCCGCGAAAATCAAGTATGCTGAAAAAACCAAGAGTAGAACAGCCAAAAAGACGGCGATATTCCGGGTTAAACCGCGGTCAAAAGAAAACACCACCCTACCGCCCGACCCAGAATCAATTGAAGCCGACGCCGCCATTGAAGAATAAAGAAACTCCGCCATTAAATATTAAATTCCCGGCAGCGGCATATAGTCTGTCTTTTGTATGCGCCCATTTCCAGCCTAAGCCGGCGTTTGAAGACGCGCTCGGGCATTCGTCTAAGCCCCGGATTAATACGGGTTGCACCACACGGCGGGGCAGGCAATTACTCGTTTCACACCATCCGAAAAACATCTTCAGGCTAAGCCATCATTATAATAGCGTCCTTCGGAATTCTCGTCTCTAATGCAGCCTGCCGGACACTCTCGCATCCACGCCTCACGCACAAAATGTTGGTGGACAGAACTTCCTCAGAGCTGGAAATCCAGTTCGCAGATTGTGCGTTTCGCCCCGCTTCGCGGGACTCAAGCGCACTGAGCTTCTGGGACCAACTCCGGAAGCCCGACATGCCGCTACCGGAAGACAATATAGAACAAGACAAGTATAAAAACAGGACAAAACCAACTATCTAAGAATCAAAAGCTATAGACTAGTTAAACCACTTTTCCAGCACACGGGCGGTGCTTTTAGACAACCAATAGTAAATTAATGAAGGAGATGAGAGAAATGGAGATTCCAACAATCGTTAAATGGGCTGGAGGAAAGAAACAACTGTTAGACCAGTTCAAGACACTCTATCCCAAAGAATTTAACGACTACTATGAGCCGTTCATTGGCGGGGGAGCAGTCTTTTTCCACCTCAAACAATTAGATGGACATAGAAAATATTTCATCTCAGACAACAACAAGGATTTAGTTGAAGTCTATCGAGCAGTAAAAGACGATATAGACCAACTAATCAAATTGCTTGAAACATACAAGAAAAACCACATGAAAAATCCAAAGGAACATTACTATAAAATCCGCGACGACTTCAACAAAACCACAAGCGGAGTTGAAAGAGCGGCAGAATTCATTTACCTAAACAAAACCTGCTTCAACGGATTATACCGCGTGAATTCAAAAGGCGGATTTAACGTACCTATCGGGAACTACAAGAACCCAGGAATAGTAAACGAAAAAAGCCTCAGAAAAGCAAGCCGACTACTCCAGGGCGTAGAAATAGAGTGTATGCCATTTGAAGAAACATTGAAACTACCGAAAAAAGGCGACTTCATCTATTTAGACCCACCGTACCACCCCTTATCAGAAACCTCTAGCTTCACAAGCTACACGAAAGAAGACTTCACAGAAAAAGACCAGGAACGACTTTTAGAATACTACAAGAAACTGGACAGAAGAGGTTGCCTGCTAATGCTAAGCAATAGTGACACAGAGTTCATAAAACAACTCTACAGAGACTACGACCTACATAAAGTCAAGGCAAAAAGAGCGATAAGCTGTAAAGGCGAAGGAAGAGGAGAAATCAAAGAACTCGTCATAACAAACTACAAAACAAAAAAACAAACAAAATTAAATTGATTTTTTCAAACCTATTCTTTCCAACGGTAGAACTTCAAAGAAATAATCACAACCAACACTTCGTACATACTCTAAGACGTCCACATACCTTTTGTCTTTAAACCAGTTATTCAGGACGTAATAATACTCGGTATTTATACCAAGTGGTGAAAACAATTTTTGATATTGTTTTTTCTTAAAATCACAAGTTTGAAGTTTCTCATCAACAGAACCCTCGGTCTTCTGAAACTTCATTTCAACAATGTAAACAGTCCTTTTATCAAAGACAAATATAGCCTCATCAGGCAACAACTTCTTAGAGATATACTGCCTCCAGTCTAAACCCTCTTCTTTCAAAAAGCTATAAAGACGGTGTTTCTGGATTGAAACCGCAATTTTTCCCCCATTAAAGAATATAGTTCTGTCCTTAACATCATAATTCTTCAAATTGGCTATCATACTCAACAAATCTTTACGTTTCTCAAAATGTAGGCCAGTTTTAGTAGAAGAACCTCCTTTGCCGCCATCAATCATAATAATGATTGATGTGTTTTGTGTAAAAAAAGCACTTATATAAAAATTCTTAAATTTTGTTTAGTTTTTAGACAAGTTATATGTTTGGATTATGGTTGTTTGCAGAATAGAAGTTGATGTTTGGGTGTGGCGTGTTTTGCAGAATAGTTGTGAACCAAATATTAGACCTTTTTTTGTACAATACTGCTTGTCGCCAAAAGCGCACGTACACCTCGAAATATTGGGGTGTGGTTATGCGAAACGTGCCTCTAACTGAGGCAGTTCCTTTTAGAGCAACAGACTACCACTATATTGTGTGACGATTAGTACTGGTGGACTGAACATCTCGCCGAAGCTTGATGCTTACATCCCCAGCCTATCAAACCAGTCTTCTGCTGGAGTCAACACTGTATCTCGTTTTCGCGGAATGTTTCAGGCTTAGATGCTTTCAGCCTTTACCATCCAGGGCTTGGCTACCCAGCGATGCCTTGTCAGACAACTGGTAGACTAGAGGCCCCGAACCCTTGTTCCTCTCGTACTAAAGGATCCTTCCACTCAGATACACGACACTTCCAGTAGATGCCGCCAAACTGTCTCGCGACGTTCTAAACCCAGCTCACGTATCCCTTTAATGGGCGAACAACCCCACCCTTGGGTGCTTCTGCACACCCAGGATGGAATGAGCCGACAGCGAAGTAGCAAGCAGCGGGGTCGATGTGTACTCTTGCCCGCTACCACTCAGTTATCCCCGGGGTAGCTTTTCCATCAGCCCGAGCCCCCATTAATGAGGACTTCGGGGTTCGCTAGACTCGACTTTCGTCTTGGAGTTTCGTGTTGTTTGAAACGCCATCAGGCCGGCTTTTGGTCTTATCCTCTACGCCGGATTTCCGTCCCGGCTGAGCCGACCATTAGATACCGTTGATACCTTTTCAACGGTGTGGCGCCCCACCCGAACAGCCCACTTGTACGTGTCCCCTCCATCTCGCGACGGAGGGTTAGATCTGTAGTCAATAAAGGATGGTGTCTCATCGTTGGCTAAATCCCGGCCGAAACCAGAATCTCAAGCGCCTCCCATCTACACTGCGCAATAGTAACCACAAATCAACCACAAGCTGCTGTAAAGCTCCACGGGGTCTTCGCGTCCCACTGGAAGTCTCTGGCTTATACACCAGAACAGTGGGTTCACCGAGCCTCTGGTCGGGACAGTGGGGAATCTCGTTAAACCATTCATGCAAGCCGCCAATTAAGCGGTAAGGTATTACGCTACCTTAAGAGGGTCATGGTTACCCCCGCTGTTTACTGGTCCTTCGTCCCGTTGAACCGGGATTTGAGATACCAGCACTGAGCAGGTATCAGCCCCTATACAAGGCCTTTCGACTTAGCAGGGACCTACGTTTTTATTAAACAGTCGGACCCCCCTAGTTATTGCAACCAGCCTCCTTCGAGACTGGCACTCCTTAAACCGAAGCTACGGAGCTATTTTGCCGAATTCCCTAACCAGAGTTCATACTCGCTACACCTGAGCCTTCTCAGCTAGGGGCACCAGTGTCAGTTCTCGGTACGATCGCCTGTTTGTAAGCCATCATCCTTTTCATGGACACTTGGGATCGCCTGAATCCTCCTGACGGAGGACTATTCACTGTTTATCCGGCTTCTCACTGTTACAGTACTCCACCGGATCGTCCAGTTTAAACACCCAGACAAGGATGCTCAAGCTACCCGAATGTGTTGGATGGATGGTATTTTGTTGCCATACAGCCAGGCGGCACAGGAATATTAACCTGTTTCCCTTTCGATTGCCCGATTTACGGTCTTCTTAGGATCGGCTAACCCTCAACTG
Organism: Candidatus Altarchaeales archaeon; assembly: GCA_011380095.1. Taxonomy (GTDB): domain Archaea; phylum Altiarchaeota; class Altiarchaeia; order IMC4; family SCGC-AAA252-I15; genus DSAL01. The sequence continues at coordinate 7,015 of DSAL01000111.1, read as the reverse complement.
AAAAGCATTGTTGAGGAACCCTGGCCCTTCAGGTGTCATGGATTCTCACCATGATTTGCTGCTACTACCAACAGGATTCTCACTCCCGGCAAATCCACGCCCTCTTACGAGGACACTTCTACTCTGCCAGGACGCCACTCTACTCAATCACTCTCCTTAAGAAAGTGTGTTATGGTATCGGCAATTGGCTTAGTCCCGTCCATTTTCAGAGCCCTCAATCTCAACGAGTGAGCTGTTACGCACTCCTTAGAGGATAGCTGCTTCTAAGCTAACCTTCTCGCTGTCTCAGACCAAGGACGTCTTTTGTTACACTCAGCCAATATTTAGGGGCCTTAACCATAATCAGGGTTGATTCCCTCTCGGACTGGGAGCTTACCCCCCAGCCCCGTCTCCAACCTTCTACGGCGCTATTGGGTTCTGAGTTTGACAGGGTGGTGAGGGATTTCTCCCCCGGGCCACCCGATCAGTGCTTTACCCCAATAACCGCCTCCAGTCAGACTGGCCTAAGGGCCATGTCGAGTGGAACCTGCTATCGCCGAACTCGATTGGCATTTCACTTCTATCCCCAGGTCACCCGAACAAGTTGAGCTTAGCACCGGTAGCAGACCTCCATCCCACAGTCGTGGGACTTCGTCTTGCCCAGGGTTAGATCGTCCGGCTTCAGGTCGAGCGCACGTGATTTGAGGCTAACACCTCCTCCCTCGCATCACGAGGATGCTGCGGAGTCTTGGTTTCCCTTCAGCTTACGCTTCACCACATACGTTCACTCCCTGCTCCATGTTTCTAGACGAACGATGCAACCTCCTAAGAAGCCGCATCTAGTTTTCACCATACTAGTTCAGGTTCTTTTCACCTCCTGTTAAGGATCCTTTTCAGCTTTCCCTCGCGGTACTAGTGCGCTATCGGTCTCGGTTTGTATTTAGGGTTAGCTGTTAATGCCAGCTAGTTCACGCGCAATATCCGATGCACGCTACTCACGGAATCCGTCCAGCCGTAATCCAGTCCGGGTACGGGACTATCACCCTTTATAGTGCGACATTCCAGTCGACTTCTCCTCCTGTATTGACGGCCTTGGGACGGCCGTTCTACACCACATCTCCACACTCTTTCAAGTGGGGATTCAGTTTACCCTCTCCAGCTTTCGATCTCCTCTAATAACTGGATCGCTTTTGCTTTCTCTTCCTGCAGGTACTAAGATGTTTCAATTCCCTGCGTTTACCCTCCCCCGAAGGGGATTATTCGGACATCTCTGGTTCTAGGGCTGCATGCGCCTCGCCAGAGCTTTTCACAGCTTGCCATGTCCTTCATCGGCATTCCGAGCCAAGCCATCCATAGTATGGTTTACATTGTAATAGCAGTAGTTGCTGCATACCACACCACCAAAAGATTTTTGGTTGGTGCGTACGCTTTTATAGCGAGCAGTTTATACAAAAAAATTTTACTCGGTATAAAAATTGGTCATGTTCTTCTGCAAACACGCCTCACCCAAACGGAATTAGCCGAAAAATGTTTTTCGGAATCCTCAAGACCATGACTTGGCCTTGCGGGATCTTTGGCTTCCACACCGGGAGTTTCCCAGTGCTTCAATATTTTTTTCACAAAATGATTTTTTGTGAGAGTGAATTTTTTTTGGGAGTGGACTTGTCGGGATTTGAACCCGAGGCCTTCCGCTTGCAAAGCGGACGATCTACCGGACTGATCTACAAGCCCATAGGTCGATTTCCATCCCCAAACCAGTCCCCCAAAAAAATGTTTATTGTACGACTGAAGAACACTATCACTCAAAAACCCTGAATTTCTTTCCCATGAAATAATCCCTTAAGCCCCCGAAGACGCGGGAGTTAAAAAAAAGGTGTGCTAGAAAAAACACTATAAATTTTTTTTAGAAGCATAATACCTTTGATTATGCTTGGAGGTGATCCAGCCGCAGATTCCCCTACGGCTACCTTGTTACGACTTCACCCCCCTTGCAGACCCCAGATTCGACAGCCCCAGCTAGAGGTTGCCTCACCTAGAGTTCACTCGGTTGGTGTGACGGGCGGTGTGTGCAAGGAGCAGGGACATATTCACCGCTTTATGGTGAAAAGCGATTACTAGGGATTTCATTTTCACGAGGGTGAGTTGCAACCCTCGATCCAGACTAAGACACAGTTTAGAGATTAGCTTCCCCTTTCGGGGTGGCAACCCATTGTCTGTGCCATTGTATGCCGCGTGTAGCCCAGGAGATTCGGAGCATACAGACCTACCGTCGACCGCGCCTTCCTCTGACTCATCGCCAGCGGTCCCCATATAGTGCTCCGACTCCGTAGAATCAGTTGGCAAATATGGGCACGGGTCTCGCTCGTTAACGGACTTAACCGTACGCCTCACGGTACGAGCTGACGACGGCCATGCACTACCTCTCGGCTCCTCCGGCAAGACCTTCAGCCTGACCTTCATGGTGCCGTCGCCCCTGGTAAGTTTTCCGGGGTTGTATCCAATTAAACCGCAGCATCCACCCCTTGTGGTGCTCCCCCGCCAATTCCTTTAAGTTTCAGCCTTGCGACCATACTCCCCAGGCGGCGGACTTGACAGTTTCCCTACAGCACTGCCGTAGCTCGAGGCTTCGGCAATACTAAGTCCGCATCGTTTACGGCTAGGACTACCCGGGTATCTAATCCGGTTTGCTCCCCTAGCTTTCGTCCCTCATCGTCAGGCCCGTTCTAGGATGGCGCCTTCGCCACAGGTGGTCTTCCATGGATTATACCATTTCACCGGTACCCATGGAATACCCCATCCCCCTTCCGGCCTCAAGCCTTGTAGTATCTTCTGCTATTCCTACAGTTAAGCTGCAGGATTTCACAGAAGACTTGCAAAACCGACTACGGACGCTTTAAGCCCAATAAACGTGGCCACCACTTGAGCTGCTGGTGTTACCGCGGAGGCTGGCACCAGTCTTACCCAGCCCTTATTCCTGAAGCTTTTTGCACTTCAGAAAAGCCAGGGTTTTGCCCTGGCACTTGGGGTTCCCTCGTCACGCTTTCGCGCATTGCGAAGATTTCGCGACTGCTGCGTCCCGTAGGACCTGGATCTTTGTCTCAGTATCCATCTCCCGGCCCCATCTCTCAATGCCGGTACGGATCAAAGGCATGGTGGGCCATTACCCCGCCATCAACCTAATCCGCCGCAGACCCATCTTAAGGCGAATGCAAGCGGCAATAGCTTGCAACATTTGGGCGGCAGTCATTCCAGAGCTTGCCGTCTATAGAGTATTGTCCTCAGTTTCCCGAGGTTATCCTCTTCCTTAAGGCAGGTTGTCCACGTGTTACTGAGCTGTGCGCCTCCCATCCTTGCCGGATGGGATGGACATGCATGTCTTAGTCAAACCCCAATAGCAGTAGCCTCGAGCAGGATCAACTCGAGTTTACTTTATGGTCACATGGAAAAAGAAACTTTTTCCAAATTAGCGTTCTTTTTAGCACACTATAAATTTTTTTTATTCCGTATCGCGTTCCGGGTTTAGCCAGAATCACTTCACGGTTTAAAAAAAATTCAAGGTTTGGTGTATATTTTTCTTCAATCGTACTGTTCGAATGCTTGTTTCATGCGAAAAGCATCCACATTATCATCCGACGCCCGATGCCACATAGAGCATGAACCCTAAACTCTTTGCTGTCAGCCTAGAATCTTTCTATGCGAGGCGTTTTCCGAACTCGGTCGGCATTAACCCCAACCAGCCCCCCACGCTTTGCACACTTGGGGACCTCGGGGTACTGCTTCTTCCCGAATGGAATCAAAACAAACGCGTCCTGTAAAAACGCGCGGATATATAATATACAAGTAGTCTTTAAAAATGCTTTTCAGCGGGTTACCGTGCTTCCCTGCTTTTTTATATTCCCTGAATTCCCTAATAATTCCCTTTAACCAGTGTAAGACATGCACATGGCCGCGATGGGGTAGCCATGGCAACCCTTTCCACTCGCATTGCTCGTGCAATGCGTTGGCGGAAAAGAGTTATCATGGAATCCTAAAGCGGGAAAAACACAATGGCCGCGATGGGGTAGCCTGGTTATCCTCCTGGACTGTGGATCCGGTGACGTGAGTTCAAATCTCGCTCGCGGCCCATTATTGTTTTTTTATTCCAGTGGTTTTACGAGTCGGATTCGTTCTCCAGACTCGTGTTGTTGGCAGTATGTTTCTTGGAATCCCGCGTTTTGGAATAAGTTAAGCGCTATTTCATTGTGTTCGTCTACGTCGGCTTCCATGAACTTGAATCCTTCTTTTCTCGCCTGTTTTTCAGCATGTTGTAGCAGTATCGTCCCGTATCCCCGGCCCTGGAATTGCGGTTCTGTGATTAAAGACATGATGTACATAGTTTTTCCGAGTCCGTTGTCTGTTTCATGGTATTTGAAGTAGGAGATTTCCGTTCCCGTCTTTTTTTCTACGAGCGAGCCTTTCCCGTCCTCGTCAAGGTATTTGAAGTTGGTTTTTGGCTTTTGAACCCGGTCTTTTTCGGAGAGTTCCCCGAATTTTTTGACGGCCTGACCGTCCGTTAGTTTTCCCAAAAGCCATTCGTCGGTTATCCTGTCTGCGGGAGTCTTTTCTGATTCGGGAAGCCTTATTTTATTGGAATCTCTTTTTGTCAGGCGCGGATTTTGCTTTGACATTTTCTCATTCTCCGATTACTTTTTTCTGGGTTATCATTGTTCCGGTTCCCGTGACCGTCAGTATTTCTTCTAGGAGGGCGTGGTATCCTGCTTTTATTATGTGTGTGCGTTCGACGCCGTTTTCGAGGGCGTGTATGCAGGCTTTTAGTTTCGGCGTCATCCCGCCGGTTATCACGTCAGTGTCGAGGAGTTTTTTTGTTTCAGGGACTGTCAGTCGTTTTATGAGTTTGCCGTTTTTGTCGAGGACGCCGTCGACCGCCGTCATGAGGATGAGTTTGCTTGCGTTGAGTGATACTGCAAGCTCTGACGCTGAGGTGTCGGCGTTGATATTCAGACTTTCGCCGTCTGCCCCGATTCCTATTGGCGAGATTATGGGGATGTAGTTGTTTTGTATTTGGGCTTGGACTATCGCCGGATTCACCTTCGTGATTTCCCCGACAAGGCCCAAATCAACCTTCTGCTTTTTCTTCTTGGCTTCGAAGAGGTGTCCGCTTTTGCCGGAAAGCCCTACCGGGTCGCCCCCGAGTTTGGAGATTGTTGACACCAGTTGGGTGTTGTTTTTTCCCGTCAAAACCATCTCTACTATGTCCATGGTCTCCTTGTCTGTGACCCGCAGTCCCTCAACGAACTTTGGTTTTTTCCCGAATTTTTCCATGGCGTTGGTGATGTCTGCCCCGCCTCCGTGGACGACGGCGGTCTTGATGCCCACCATGTTTAGGAATATCAGGTCTTGTGCGACGGATTTCACGACTTTCTCGTCTACTAGGACTTCGCCCCCGAGTTTGACGATGAAAACCTTGTTTCGGAATTGTTTGATGTAGTTTAGGGCGTCTATCAGTATCTCAGACCGTAATTCTTCCATCGCGTCTCCCGTATATTGTATATTTCTAGTTATTTAGTGGAGGCCGGATTTATAAAGTGGAACCGTGATAGAATAAAACCCGAAGATGTACATCATTTTAGTTGGAGGCGGTGGGATAGGCAAGGCTTTGGCGAATCATCTTGCAAGCGAGGGCCATGAAATGGTTATCGTTGAAAAGGACGCTGACCGCGCCAAATACCTTGCGGAATCACTCGACTGCATTATAATACACGGGGACGGGAGCGTTACCGACGTCTTGAAGGACGCTGGAATCGAGAAGGCGGACGCTGTTGTCGCACTGACGCCAGACGACAACATCAACCTGACGGTCTGCCAGATAGTCAAGAAATTCGGGGTCGAAAAGATTGTCGCCCGCGTGAACGAGCCGAGCAAAAAAGACTTGTATATCGACTTGGAGATTACCGCCTCAATCAGCCTGGTCGCAGCGGCCGTATCACACTTCAAAAACACTATAACCCAGGAGTCGGGGCGGAGCATGCTCTCGATTGCCGGCGGAAACGCGGAAGTATTGGAAGTCAAGGTGACCAACGAGGCCGCCGACAAGAAGAAGATAAAGGACATCGGACTCCCAAACGACTCGCTTATAGCCGTCGTCTACCGTAACGGGGAGGCCATGATAGCCAGACCAGACACAATCCTCAAAAAAGGCGACGTCGTCACGCTAATCACAAAAGCGAATAGCATCCAGGACGCGATAGAAATACTGAAGTAAGACTATTTTCTCAAATGAACTTGAAGTAGTCTAATACCATGAGGCTTAGTATGCCGGGTATTCCGAGTATTCCAGTGATTAGTATCGTGATGAGTGTTACCGGAATCGTGAAGTAATAGTAGTTCAGGACCAAGAGTGCGGCAAGCCCGAAAAGACTGTTTAAGACCAGTATTGTAAGCCTTTTCACCAAAGGCTTGATGACTTTCAAGATTATGTAGAAGAGGATGCCCCACAGTAGGAGGCCGAGCAAGACCGCGACAATAATCTCCAACTCCATGACTCAGTATAATATTTTGAATAAACGCCTTTAAAACCAAGAATACGTATAATAAAAAAAAAACATTCAAAAAAAAACAAAACAAAAACCACTAAGGGTCCGTGGGGTAGCCGTGGCAACGGCTCGCTCCGCAAAGCACGTTCCGTACTTGCGCACGAACACGAGTGTTCGTTGCGTTGACACACACGGCGTCCCCTTTGGGGACACCATAAAAAGATGAAGCCCGAAAAAGGCGGATAAACAAAAAAAACCCTACGGGTCCGTGGGGTAGCTTGGTATCCTTCTAGCTTTGGGAGCTAGTGACCTGAGTTCGAATCTCAGCGGACCCATTAAACCGAACCTCGGTTTACGCGGAAGCGAATAGCGGGATTTCCGCTTCGCTCCAACCCCGCATGCACTATCAACAATATTTAGTTGTATTTCGATACTGTTTGCAGTAATTTAAAAGAATCTTTAGTTCTCCCCTAATGAATGAAATAGTTAGCAAAATAAAAAAT
>DSAL01000071.1 GCA_011380095.1 Candidatus Altarchaeales archaeon | reverse complement strand
CCTGCACACTCCAAAAGTGGTTGAAGCGTTCAGGAAAGTTGAAAGACACTTGTTCATCCCCCAAAATCTTCATGCTGAAGCCTACGCCGACCATCCGCTGCCGATAGGGTGCGGCCAGAACATTTCAGCCCCACACATGGTGGCGATAATGACGGAACTCTTGGAGGTGGAAGAGCATTCAAACGTCTTGGAGGTCGGGTGCGGAAGCGGCTATCAGGCCGCCATACTCTCGGAAATATGCGGGAAAGGCGGGGTCGTGAGCGTAGAGTATGTTCCGCAGCTCGCCGAGCGGGCGGGCGAAAAACTCAGGAATCTCGGATACTCCAACGTCAAAGTCGTTTGGGGTGACGGCACGCTCGGATACCCTGAAAAAGCGCCGTACGACAGGATTATCGTCACCGCGGCCGCGCCGAAAATCCCAAAACCACTCGTAAAACAATTGTCTGAGGGCGGGAGGATGCTCATACCCGTCGGAGGCCGGCAGATTCAAACGCTTGTTGAAGTGAGCCGGATTGACGGTAAAATTTTGGAGAAAAACCATATGGACTGTGTTTTCGTTCCGCTCGTTGGAGAGGAAGGCTGGAAGTGAATCAGGAAAGTTTCACGCCCTCTGAGATTTCGTGTTCTTTCACGTATCCCGCATTAACCTCCAAAGCGTATCTTGCGGGAACACCGGTCCTGTATGTCGGGCATTCGGCTGTCCTGCAGGCCGGCACGTCCTCGTGCACGAAAACGACCCGCAGGCTCTCGTCAAACCATATTATGTCTATGGGAAAATTCATGTTCCGCATCCACATTCCGTGCGCTCCCGTATTTTCAAAGATGAAGAAGGCTCCCTCATCCCTGGCGAGCTCCTCACGATACATCAAGCCTTTCGCCCTGGAAAACTCGCTTTTCATAACCTCGGCCTTAACACAGTCCCGGCATTCAAAACACAATACTTCATAGTCGGCTCCGCTGTTTCTAAAAATGAAAAAAACCAAAACCAGTCCGAGCACGATGATTAGAGGGCGGACTTTCGCGTTCATTTCAAGTGTCTTGCCAAAAGAGGGGCGATACTGGCCTTGCTGACGTTCGATTCAAGAGTGTTTGTCGCGACAATCCGGTCGACCGCGCCCTGAAAAATGTCGATGCCGTTGAGGAATAGTCCGTGCACGCACCCGACGTTCACGCTCGCAGGCCTGTACTTCCTGATAATCTTGCAGGCTTCGACAATCGTCCCGCCCGTGGATATTATGTCGTCGAGTATCAGGACGTCCCGTCCCTTCACGTTCAGAGTCTTCTCCCGCATGCTTACTTCGCTTCCGGAAATCCTGGTCTTGTCAAGGTGGTCGAAGTCGCAGTCCAAAAGTTCGGACGCCTTCTTAGCCCAGCCTACACTCCCCTTGTCCGGCGCAATGCACACCGGCTTTTTAAGTTTGGGCCTGAAGTAGTCTACCAGAGTTTCGGTCGCATCAATGTTTTCAAACCTCACTTTATTGAACACGCCAACCCCACCATGGTCCATGAAATGGACGTTCACGGTCGTAATGGAGTCTGAAAGCTCGTCCAAAATCCGCAAGACCGTTTTCGCGCTCAACGGCTCCCCATCCCTGAAAATCTTGTCCTGCCTCATGTAGGCGAGATACGGCAGTATAGCGTGAACCTGGTGGGCTCCAACATCCCTCAGGCAGTCCAAAAGGAGGAATAATTCCACCAAATCGTCGTTGGACTTCACCGAGGATATTACGGCACAGTCCTTTCCCTTCACGTTCTCCAAAACCCGAAGGCAGGATTCTCCGTCCGGAAACCTCTTGTACTCCAGCTTCCCCAAATCCCTTTTAAGTTCTTTCGCAACCTCCCAAGCAAGTCCCGCAGTATTTTGACCCCCGAAAACTATCATCCTGAAACCCCGCCGAAAATATTTAAAAAATACTATTATTAATTAATGTAGGATAGAAAATAACATTTAAGGTAATATAAAGCAAAGGTGGTTTTTTCAAGAAGATGGACAGGATAAAATCCGGGGTCGAAGGACTTGACGGAATGATTGAGGGAGGATTCGTAAAAAACAGTTCCGTACTGATTGGCGGGGGATGCGGGAGCGGAAAGTCAACGTTCGCAATGCAGTTCATCTACAACGGCGCGCTGGCCGGAGAGCCGGGCGTCTACGTCAGCTTTGAAGAGGAGCCCGAGCAAATCCGCACCAACATGGCGGGAATGGGCTGGGACATTGAAAAACTCGAAAAAGAAAAGAAGATTCAGATACTCCAAGTCCAGCCGGAAGACGTCATGCACATAGTCAAGCAGGAGTACGGGCTGATATCCGACGCCATCCAAGATTTGGGCGCAAAAAGAGTCGTAATCGACTCGGTGACAAGCATTGAAATGCTCATACAACACGAGTACGAGAGGCGGCAGAGCATACTGAAACTCTTGAAATGGCTTAGGAAAGTCGACTGCACCGGAATACTAATCGCCGAATCCGAGCAGGATCCGATACACTACTCCCGCTACGGAATCCTGGAGTTCGTGGTTGACGGAGTCATCGTGCTATACAACATCAGGCGGGGGAAATCAAGGGTAAGGGCATTGGAAGTATTGAAGATGCGGGGTACAAACCACCACACCAACCTTGTGCCGTACATAATCGAGCAGGGCATAACGCTCAAGCCGACACAGCCTATTTTCGGGGCTCTCGGCGGGGAATAAAAAAAATTGGATCTCACAAAAGAAGACGAGAATATTCTCAACGGTTCCGCAGGTAATGCGGCAGCCAAGTCGATGAAGATTCTCACAGCGCTCGGCGAAATATACGGGGCGGAAAAACTCATTCCAGTCGGAAGCGTCCAGATAGCGGGAGTATCATACCACAATCTCGGGGACGCGGGACTTGAATATCTTGCGGAACTCGCCCTCGACGGTAAAGTCAAGGTGAAGACCACGCTAAACCCTGCCGGAATGGACTTGACGGACTGGAGGAAGCTTGGGATAAGCCCTGATTTCGCGGAAAAACAATTGAAGGTCGTGGACGCGTTCTCGAAAATGGGGGTGGACACCACATGCACCTGCACGCCCTACCTGATTGGAAACCTGCCTAAATTCGGCGAACACATAGCGTGGAGCGAGTCTTCGGCAGTCACCTACATAAACTCTGTCGTCGGAGCCCGCACAAACAGGGAGGGGGGGCCGTCCGCGATTGCTGCGGCAATTGTCGGGAAGACGCCGGCATACGGGCTTCATTTGGACGAGAACAGGCTTGCGGACGTCCACGTCAAGGTGGAGGCTAAAGTAAAGACTCTCCCGGATTACGGGGCGCTCGGATATTTCATAGGCAACAACGCGCAACTCAAGATACCCTACATAACTGGATTGAAAAAATCATCGCTCGACATGCTGAAGTCTTTTTCCGCATCAGTCGTAACCTACGGCGCAAAACCATTGTATCATATTGAAGGCGTCACGCCGGAAGCCAAAGGCATGGAAGTCCCGCAAGAAAAGCTTGTCGTAACGCAAAAAGACTTGGACGACTCCTACAATGTTTTGAACGATGAAATCGGGGGCATAGAATTCGTGTCTCTTGGATGCCCCCACTGCAGCATCGGGGAAGTCGGGGAGATTGCGGAATTCTTGGACGGAAAAAAAGTGAAAGACGGAGTCGAACTGTGGGTGGCGCTCGCGCGTCCGGTAAAAAAACTGGCGGACGAGAAGGGATACACAAAAATCATAGAGGATGCCGGCGGGAAGATGGCGTGCGACACATGCATGGTGGTCGCGCCGTTGAAGGGGCGGTTCAAGACTATCGCCACAACCAGCGCTAAAGCGTGCTTTTACGCGCGCGGAAAAAACGACATGAAGGTGAGGCTCGGCTCGTTCCAAGACTGCCTCAATGCGTCGGTGACCGGAAGGTGGGGTGCCTGAAGTGGAGCTTGATGGAAGAATCATAAACCGGGGGCGCGTCGAAGGAGAGGCGTTAGTGTCCAAAAATCCGATAAGCTTTTACGGCGGAGTCGACCCGCAGACCGGTGTTGTTAAAGACAAGGACTCCGACATCAACGGGCAATCCATTTCCGGGAAAATCCTGGTCTTCCCGTTCGGGAAAGGCTCGACCGTCGGACCCTACACAATATATCAGCTCGCAAAAAACGGGAAGGCGCCTCTTGCGGTAGTTAACGTGGAGTGCGAGACTATTGTCGCAGTCGGATGCATTATCTCAGGGATTCCCTCAGTCGACAGGATAGACATCTCCAAAATCAAGACTGGAGACAAAGTTTTGGTGGACGGCGGCAAAATAATTTTTTAAACAAGACTACAATTAGATTACCGGTGTTCTAAATGAAATCTAAAATAGCGGGTCTACTAGTTTTGACGATACTTGCCTGCGGCTGCATTGGAGGTGGCGGAAACGACGCCACGACAACCACACTCAAGACTTCTGAAGTCACTCCGACGACGGCTAAGCCGGCGACCACTACGACACAAGGCCAGGGAGTTGTCGACAGGCTGACTGACATGGCTCAGGCGATGGCTTCCGGCGGCTCATACAAGTGCACTTACAATTACGAGGGCCTTCAAACGACCTCCTGGGTAATGGGCGAGAAATTCAAGTCCACTTCAGTTCTTACCGGAATGGAATTCAATTCTATAAGCGACGGAGTCTGGATATACTCCTGGAATTCAGACGAAAGCCAAGGCATGAAGCTGAGGATTTCAGACTTTCAAGACATACAAGAGCAGGATGACCTCCAAGATTATCCCGACATGGAGGAGATTGCAAGATTCGCCCGGGATGTCGACTGCAGGCCTGAAGCTCTCTCACAAGCGTTTTTCACGCCGCCGTCAAACATAGAGTTCATAGATGTTGGCGAGCAGATGAGGCAGATGCAGGAGATGATGCAGCAATACCAGCAGGGTCCCGCAGACAATCCTTGCGCGATGTGCGACCTAATACCCGACTCTGACTTGAGGGCCGACTGCCTTCAGTCATGTGGAGCCTAAAGGTTCCACAACCTTCTTTTTTTTTACAACTTAACTCCGTGGGCTTCCTTGACGGTGTTTAACGCAACCATGGTATATGTCCGCTCGACGTTGGGAAGCCTCTGTATCCTTTTGACAAGGTCGTTGAGGGCATCGCTTGAACTGAATTTCGCAACCGCTATGGCGTCATAACGGCCGGTCACATCGTATACTGCGGTAATCTCCTCCTCTTTCGCGAGCCTTCCCTCAATCTCGGAAAGCTTTCCGCCGGTCACGATAATCCCGATAATCGCCGTAAGATCGTATCCAAGCTTCGCGTAGTCGACGTCGACGATAAAACCCTTTATTACCCCCTGCTCCTTGAGCTTGTTCACGCGGTTGTAGACCGTGCCTTCGGAGACTCCGAGGTTTTCCGCCACCTCCCGGAAGCTCTGCCTGGCGTTCTTCTGAAACTCCCGCAGGATGTTCATGTCCGTCTCATCAATTTTTTCCATGATACGCCACCAAATATTGTTGGATTCTTTAAAAATACGCTTGATAATCCATGGAATACCCTACTAATAAGCTTAATATGGTTTTTGAGTTTGCTGAAAATCTCATACAGCCTCTTTTTATAGTTTTAAAGCGAATGTATTGCAGGCTTGGTTGGCTGGAAATGCTTGAGGAAATACTTTCAGGCGGTTGGAGTATCAGCATAATACTCGGAATAATAGTCTTGACGTTGACTGCAATAACAGTTTTCACAGCCCTGTTCGTATTGGCTTCACTTCTAATCTTCAACTGGAAGGGGAAGATAATATTCCCGAGAATCGTCTTGACGCTGGCCGGCGCGACAGAATCAGTCGTCGAATCAATACTCGCTTTCATGGGTGTTGGAAGCGAATGGCTTGTGAAAGTCTTGATAAGACTCAGGAATACTGTGGGGATTAGAAACTTCAAAAAGACGGAATTCACAGACCGCGCGATATTCGTGCCCCAATGCATAAGGCACAAGGACTGTCCAGCCGCATCAGGGTACGAGGGCCTCCACTGCGTATCCTGCGGAAGATGCAGTGTAGCGGAACTGAAAAAGGACGCGGACAAGCTGGGATACAAATTTTTCATAGCGCCCGGTTCATCTCTCGTCAAGCGGATGACGAAAAAATACAGTCCGCACGCCGCAATAGGGCTTGGATGCCTGTTCGAAATCAAGGAATTCCTCGAACTCATGAGCAAGATGAAGGTGGATGCACAAGGCGTCCTCCTCGAAACGTCAGGATGCGTTGAAACAACCTACAGCCTCGAGAAGATGAGGAGAACCATGCGACAGCATGCATGAAACATCTTTTTGAGATTCTTCTGAAGGTGGAGGGGGCTTCGCCCCCATTCACCCTCAAAATTCCTTGTCCGTATCGCATGGCTTTTCGGGCTTCCGCGGCGGGCTTTGGTGGTTGGTTCCTTGCAAGAAAAGGATTTGGCGGGATGTTAAAAACAGTTTGTGGTAGAGTGCGGGAAAAATGCTTTTAGGCTGGCGACGGGTTTTTTGATTCAAGAATTTTTTTTACAACACTTGCATATTCCAGCTTTTCGCTTGTGAACGCTTTGATTATCCGATCGTGATATTCTTTTATGTTTTCTCTTGTCTCGCAAATGCATTTCAGGGCTTCATCGACTTTTGCGCCGTTCCGCCGTATCATGCAGACGTCTTTCATCGACTCTTCGAAGTCGTCGAGAAACATTATTTCACTGTCCCTCCTCCAGAACGGGTAGATCTTGCAGGCGAGCGCACGGTGTTCCCCGAGCACGCAACCCCTCCCTTTTTTGAGAAAGATGCAGTTGTCGTCGTTGGCGTGCTTGAAGACTAGGGTATAACACTTCCCGCAAAATTCAACGAGGCTTTCTCGCTCCCAGTTTTCAAGTCCATCAAGCTCGTCTTCCCCGTACTCTAAGACTTCAGCGAAATCTTCGGCACGGTATCCTAATGATTCTATCTGCTTGACGTCTTCAAGCGACAGTGGGACGGTCGTCTTGAAACAGCACGATTCCTGGATTCTCCCGCAATCCCTGCAGGTCAGCTGGCTATACTCTTCCAAAAAAATCAACCAAGAAAACCTATTCCACGTTCGAGAATAAAAAGGATGTTTGCAGGCTTGTTTGTCGGGTGTGGACGGTCTTTCATCCAGTATTGAAGTCCTTATTTTCCAGGACCCCAGATTGGGTCATTCCTCATCGTCTCATACCAACGCGACTCCGGGTTTTGCCTTCTCAATTCTTTTTCAGTCAGCGAGTACTTGTAGCCTGAAATGTAGTCTATGATGATTTTGTAGGCCTTGTTTATCTCGCTCATTTTTTCCGGGCTTCCTCCCCTGTCGGGATGATTTTGTTTTGAGAGTTCCCTGAATGCTTTTTGAATCTGGATTTGCGTTGCCTCTTCAGAGAGTCCGAGCGTCTTCCTCGCCCATTCAAGTTCCTCGATTGTGATCATGTTTTTTTCTTCTCCAGTTTTTGTATGTCGCCCAACACTTTCTCGTGATACTCGTTGGCGACTTGCGCGAGTTTTCCCCTGAGTTTTTCCACGCTCACACCGCGGTATCCGAACTTCCTCCCTTTCTCAACTGGAAGAGATGTTCTTGTCGCAAGTCCCAATGCAACCAGGTCTTGGAGCGCCCTCTGCACGCTTGAGCGGTCGCGTCCGACAATTTCTGCGATGTCTGGAGTATCCAACTCATCGTCTGAGATAAGCCAGTAGATTCTCGTTTGAAGCTCGCGCAATCCGAGGATACAGCATAATAGGTTGTCTCCACAGGCTTCTTCCTGGTGTGCGAGAGAGCGGATTTCCTTAGAGTACATGCAATACAATAGAAGCCCAAACTATAAAAGTGCGTGAAACATGAACACTTATGCATTTTTATATTTTGTTGGCGTAATAATAGGAAAAAGCGGTGAGAGACCCTGGATGGACGAGCTTGAAAGACTAAGACAGGACAAAATCAGGCAACTGCTTGAGCGAGGCATTAAGATGACAAAACCGGTAGAATTGACGGACGGGAACTTCAATGAAAAGATAGGTGAAAACCAGTTGATGGTAGTCGACTTTTGGGCTCCCTGGTGCGCGCCCTGCCGGATGCTTGGCCCCGTCATCGGAGAGCTCGCGCAAGAATTATCCGGAAAAATAACGTTCGGAAAACTTAATGTGGACGACAACGCCCAGACCTCAGCACAATACGGGATAATGAGCATTCCAACACTGCTGGTATTCAAAAATGGAGAACTAGCAGACCGGATAACCGGAGCACTGCCGAAAGAAATGCTAAAAAAACAATTGTCAAAACACATCAATTAAGACGATAAAATGAGCGAGCTAAAGATTGAAGTGTTCACAAGCCCGACATGCCCCCACTGTCCTGGGGCAGTGCGTGCGACAAAGAAACTCTTGGAAGACCATCCCGAATTAACAGACTGCGTGAAATGGCGGGAGATGAATACGGGAACGCCGGAAGGCCGACGAAACGCCCAAAAATATGAGATACGGACGGTCCCGACAATAATACTCACAAACAGCAGCAACGAGAAGGGCGGGATAAACGGCACGCCAACACAAGAAAAATACCTTAACATTGTGTATGAAATGCTTGGGAAAGAAATGCCGAAAGCCGAAAAACCGGGTGAAACAACTCGGAAGAAAAGTTTCATACAACAACTATTCAAGAAGTAGCCGAATCATCCGACTCCTCCAAAGCTTATATTCCCTCCGTGCCATTAATCTTCATGAATGTTTTCTCCAAGCTTCTGCCTCTTATCATACTCGTCTTCTTGTGCGGGTGCATCTGCATTCCAGGCACAGGGGGGAGTCCGGACGATTCAGGCGCTTCAGGAGGCAGCACTTCAGGGGGGGCCTCGAATGGCGTCGTTTCAGACGGTTCATCAGGTGGAGGCATATTATCCGGCCTAAATCCATTTTCAGGCGGAGGTTCCGGGGGCTCTGGCATCTGCCACATACAGCCTGGCGCGGAAAAACTGACTCTCACCGACTGCGAAAAAGAGAAGACGACATTCAACAAAGAAACCTGCAAGGCCGGTGTTGCGATAGTCAAAAACGACATTTCAATCTGCAAGACGATAGCTTCCGAAGGAATACGGGGGTTTTGCGTTTCTACAATAGCCCAATGCCGCGGGGACGAAAGCCTTTGCAATGAAGCCGGCAGCGACGTTTCACTGATATACACTTGCGTTAGCATGGTCGCCGAAGGCAAAAAAGACGCCTCCATCTGCGAGGGAATAAGCAATCCAGTCTACAAAAAACCGTGCATAAGACAGGTTGCGGCGGTCACAGGAAACCTTGCATTGTGCGACAGGATCGACGACGGCGAAACCGAAAAAGACAGGTGTTTTGAGGCAGTCGCAATATACCGGAAAGACCCGTCCATCTGCGAAAAAGTGTCTGGAAGCATAGACTACTGGAGGCAGGAATGCGTGATGAAGGTTTCGATGGCCGCGCAAGACATGACGCTTTGCGCAAGCCTCAAGACAGACTCGAAAAGCGGGAAAGACAACATGATAGGGTGCGCGGAAAACATAAGTGCGTCCGCCGGTTCGGCTTCATCCTGCAACGTCATCAAGGTCGAGGACATACGCGACTACCACTGCATAACTCCGATTGCAGTCAAATCCGGGGAAGTCAAGGCGTGCGAGAAGATTACCGACAACAGCCGAAGGATACACTGCGCAACGCAAGTCGCCCTCAAACTTAAGGACGCGTCAGTATGTGAGAAAATCACGCTACCCTCAAGTTCCGGAATGGACTCGTACGGGAAAAACAACTGCATAATCGACGTGGTCAAGACGACTAAAGACAAGAGCGCGTGCGCAAGAATCACCGACAACACGAATGCGAAGAGAAGTTGCGAGCAGGCTTAAAATCAGTCCAAGCCGAATTTTTTCCTGAATTCACCCGCCGCCTTGGCGTAAGACTCGGGGCTTTCATCATCCTCGTCGCCGGTATACTGCCAGCTCAGGCACAGTTCATCGCGCACGTTGAATCCGAAGAATCCGAGCACCCGCTTCTGCAACTCCAAAACTTCCGCCGAACGCCAGTTGTGGCCCAATACGACCACTCCCGCATCAATTTTCCCGACGACATTGTCTTCACCCAAAGTGGAATGCCTGTTTTCAATCCAGGTCAAACGCTCCAAAAGCCTCTGGTATACCGCGTTCATCTGGCCCCAGTGGACTGAGCCGAAAAACACGACCGCGTCAGACTCAAATAAGACTTTGCTCACCCGCCAAAGCTCGTCGTCTTTGTGGTTGAAGCTCGCCCAACACCTGTGAAATCCCGAAGGATTGCGCTCCCTGTCCTTCAAGACGCTCTTCTTCTCCCGCACGCGTTGCCTTTGGCGGTCGAAACATTTCCCTCACACTCGTAAATCCTAAGGCGTGAAACGTCGACAACCTCGACCCTGCTCAAAAGCTTTTTGGAAATGTAAGAAGCCAAAAGGCCGCTTTTAGGGGTTTCCCCACCCTTCTCGTCAAACCATCTGCTTGAAGTGGTGAGGAACAAAACCTTGTCTTTCCCGTCCAAAAAATCAATCATCCCCTTCAAACGAGCTTCCATCAGAATAAAAAATCACAAGACGAGGATAAAACCGCAAAAATTCAGGGCAAAACAAAAACAGAAAGACACTACTATTCTGACACTAATCGGCGCGCAGGGGTTCATATTCGGGCGGGGCACTCAGCTGATAAGCCCACCGTATGGCGCAGAGAAAACAGGTTGAATTCGAAAACTGACTTTCAGAAAAATCGCTCGCCTAAAATCTTTACATTCAAATCCCCTCGGTATATCCTCGTACTGGCGGATTCAATTAGCCTTCATTTTATGCTAGCACATTGTTTCCCGCCATCCTAGTGTTATAAAGTTAAAATACCAATAGTGGAGGGGGGTTTTCTATGCTTGACGGGGACTGTTGCGCGGAAATTAAAAAAATGCTGGAGCAGCGCGACTGGAACGGCTTAAAGATGATGCTGCCCGCACTGCCACCATCCGATGTTTCAGAATTCATCACCTCGCTGGACGACAAGGACAAGGTTTTGCTTTTCAGGGCGCTTCCCAGGGAATTCGCATCGGAAGTTTTTTCCGAGATGGGTCCGATAGACCAAGACCATCTTATAAAACAGCTTTCTGAAAAAGAGACGTCGGAGATACTTGCCGAAATGGCGCCAGACGACCGGGCGGCGGTATTTCAGGAGCTTCCCACCCAAGTCACCTGGAAACTTTACAAGCTTCTTAGCCAGGCGGACGCCCGGGAGGTTAAAAAAATACTGGGTTATCCCGAGGAGAGTGTGGGGCGTCTGATGACGCCAGACTACATTGCCGTAAGGCCCGACTGGAAGGTGCGGGAGGTTTTCGAATACATCCGCAAGAAAGGCTTGGACAGCGAGACAACATCCCGGATATACGTTACAGACAAAAACGGCAGGCTGCTCGACGACATAAGGCTGAGGCACATCATAGTCGCAGACCCCGAAAAAGAGGTGGGGGAGCTTATAAAAGGCGAGGCCACCACGATATCGGCGTTCGAAGACCAGGAGAAGGCGGTAGAATTAATCAAAAAACTCAACATCAACGCGCTTCCCGTAGTCGACTCAAACCAGGCGATGGTGGGCATCGTGACATTCGACGACCTCATGGACGTCGCGGAAAAAGAGGTTACCGAAGACTTCCAGAGGATAGCCGCAATCTCCCAAACCCGGGAGGACGTATTCGTTGAGAACATAAAGGACGCGTCAATAAAGCTTTTGTTTAGGAAAAGAATCTTTTGGCTCATCCTGCTTGTTTTCATGAACGTTTTTTCAGGAGGTGCGGCCGCACTGTTCGAGGAGACTATAGCGAAATACATTGTCCTCGTATTCTTCATGCCCCTCCTAATCGACAGCGGCGGAAACGCCGGAGCCCAAACCGCCACCCTCATGGTCAGGGCGCTTGCCACCGGAGACGTGAAACAGAATGA
Source organism: Candidatus Altarchaeales archaeon (assembly GCA_011380095.1). Classification (GTDB taxonomy): domain Archaea; phylum Altiarchaeota; class Altiarchaeia; order IMC4; family SCGC-AAA252-I15; genus DSAL01. The sequence goes on along the minus strand of DSAL01000071.1, from coordinate 7,838 downwards.
CTGGCTTAAAATGCTTGGAAAAGAATTCCTTGTCGCAGGACTTTTGGGGGTGACCATGGGCGCGGCAGTCTCGCTCATAGGACTCTTCCGCGGAGGCATGGAAATAGCGTTAGTCGTCGCATCATCAATGGTCATAATCGTGGTGATTGGAAGCGTAATCGGCATGAGCCTACCCTTCATATTCACGAAAATGGGGCGCGACCCGGCAACAGCAAGCGGCCCGCTCATAACAAGCATCTGCGACATAACAGGGATAGTAGTCTACTTCACGCTCGCCACCCGGATGCTCGGGATATAACCTGTTCCGATTTCACGCCATGTTTTTTATTCTCGTAAATAAAAGTATTTTTTCGAGATAATTTAGTCAAAGCGTCAGGGAGGAAACTGGAGATGGGAACTGTTGGAACAAAAATCGTGGGCATGGACGTGAAGAAGTTGACTGGCCTTCTGAACAAGGCTTTGGCAGACGAGTGGCTCGCATACTACCAGTACTGGGTGGGTTCTAAAGTCGTGAAAGGCCCGATGAGGAAGGTTGTGGAAGCAGAACTAGTAGAGCACGCGGAGGAAGAGTTAAAGCACGCCAACATGCTGGCAGAGCGGATACTCCAGCTTGGGGGGGCTCCACTTCTAAGCCCGCAAGACTGGATTAAACAAACCAACTGCGGATACGACGCGCCGAAAAACCCGAACGTCAAAACAATCTTGAAGCAGAACATCAAGGGAGAGCAGTGCGCGATATTGACCTACAAAAAACTGTTGGACGACCTCAAGAAGGCCGACGACCCGATAACCTCCAACATGATACGCAAAATCATGGAGGACGAGGTCGAACACGAAGACGACCTGCAGGCCATAGAAGAAGACATGAGGAGTGCAAAATAAAAGAAAACTATGGGGGTGTGAAAACCCCCCTTATTTTTAGTTTGAATCAAATTGTTTTACATGCGCTTTTTGCTTTCACTCTGTTTGACGATGCTCTTTTCAGGATGCTTGTGTTGCAGCAATCCACTCACAACAGAACCCGCCGGCACCATTCCCAAACAAACTCTTACACTGCCTCCCACAACTACTGTTCCAACCACTCTAAAACAGACTACTTCAACAACACAATCAATCACAATCACATCAACTACACTGAAACCTAAAGTTCCAACCACGCTCAAGCAAACCACAACAACAATCCCCGCTACATCAACTACTCCCCCGACAACTCCTGCCGGCTACGACCCGCAAGACTTGAACGTCCTGATCGCGGGATGCGACGACGACTACTACATGAATGCGGTGGTCGCAGGCTACGTCCAAAACCTCGGGGACACTACGGTCAAAAATGTTGTATTGGTCACAGAACTACAGGACGCCAACGGAAATCCTGTTGAGGGTGGTGTCAAAGAGCAGGTGATAAAAGAAATACCGGCGGGCATGCAGGTCAAATTCACCCAAACATATGAGCAACCGCCGGCATGGAAAAAGTGCAGGGCATATATAACATATATGCCTTAATTCACATATTCGAGGAACAATCTTTTAGGTTTTGGTGTTTTTCATGAACTGGTATCGTCTTGACGTTTCGGAAATATTCAGCCGGCTTGAGAGTTCGGAAAAAGGCATTGGCAGCGCTGACGCCGAAAAGCGTCTTGAAAAATACGGTCCCAACAAGGTTGTGGAGGGCAAGGGCGTAACAAAACTTGAAATACTACTCGACCAGTTCAAAAACCCCCTGATATACATACTGATAGTCGCGGGCATAGTCACAATACTGCTTGAAGAGTATGTTGACGCGGGAGTCATCATATTCGTCGTTTTAATGAACGCGGTGGTCGGATTCTTCCAGGAATACAAGGCTGAGGAGAGCGCCAAGGCCCTGAAAAAGATGCTGGCCTTGAAGGCTACTGTCGTGCGGGACGGAAGGCAGGTTGAGATAGACCGGCACCTCCTCGTTCCCGGAGACATTGTAATACTCTCACCAGGCTCTAAAGTGCCCGCGGACTTGAGGCTTTTTAAGGTAGTCGAACTCTCAATAGACGAGTCTGTGCTCACCGGAGAGTCCCTGCCGGTCGAAAAAACCGCAGTCCGCATAGACGAGGAAGACCTTGTCACAAGCGACCAGAAGAACATGGCGTTCCTCGGAACCAACGTCGTCAGCGGACGGGGGCTTGGAGTGGTCGTCGAAACAGGCTCAAACACTGTCATGGGGGGCATAGCAAGAGACGTCGGAAGCGTAAAGGTTTCCGCAACTCCCCTTCAAACCAAATTCAACCATTTCGCGAAAATAATCGCGCTCATAGTGATTTTCGCCTCATTCATACTCTTACTACTCGGCGTTTCACTCGGCGAATCCGTGGCCGACATGTTCATGGTCATGGTCGCGGCCACTGTCGCAACGATTCCGGAAGGCCTTCCCATAGTCGTGACAATAGCAATGTCCATCGGTGTTTCACGCATGGCCGGCCGGAACGCCATAATAAAAAAACTTCCGGCGGTCGAAACCCTTGGAAGCACCACCGTAATCTGCAGCGACAAGACGGGCACGCTCACAAAAAACGAGATGACCGTCAAAAAAATGTGGGCTGGCGGAAAAATAATGTCTGTTGAGGGCGAAGGATACAGTCCTGAAGGCCGGTTCCTTACTCCGGAAGGCGAGCCGTTGCACGAACTCCACGGCGACTTCAAAACCCTGCTAAAAATAGGGGTATTCTGCAACAATTCCGGAGTCTACGGTAATGAAGGAATAGTCGGAAAGCCGACTGAAGCGTCCGTGCTCGTGGCCGCCATGAAAGACGGCCTGATTCCCGAGAAAATGAACGAGGAGAATCCGAGAATACATGAAATACCATTCAGCTCCGAGCGCAAAAGACAGGTTACGGTAAACCAGACTCCGCAAGGCAGGCTCGTATCCTGCATGGGGGCGCCGGACGTAATACTTGGCAACTGCACTAAAATACTTTTGAACGGCGAGGAAGTCCCACTCTCAGACGAGCTTAAAGACTCCGTCATAAAAGAGAACGCCACGTTCGCTTATTCGGCATACCGTGTTCTCGGCGCCGCATACCGGATGCTTGAAGACGGCGACGGCTTCGAGTCTTTGGAGGAAAACCTGGTCTTCTGCGGACTATTCGCGATAATCGATCCTCCAAGGCCTGACGTGATAGAGGCGGTTGAATCGTGCGGGAAGGCCGGGATACGTGTCGTAATGGTTACCGGAGACCATACTATAACGGCGGTCGCAATAGCCAAGCAGGTTGGGATAGGCGGCGCAGAACCCCGGGTTTTGGACGGGAAACGGCTTTCCGAACTCGACGACGAACAGCTTTATAATATAGTCCAAGACGTTTCAGTCTACGCCCGCGTGACCTCCCACCAGAAGCTTAGGATAGTCCAGCAGCTTATCCGGCATGGTGAAATAGTCGCGGTGACCGGCGACGGAGTCAACGACGCTCCGGCATTGAAGTCCGCGCACATAGGCGTTGCGATGGGCAAGTCGGGAAGCGACGTCGCCAAAGAGTCGGCGGACATGATTTTGTCAGACGACAATTTCGCAAGCATATTCGCGGCGGTCGAGGAAGGACGCTATGTCTACAGCAACATAAAAAAGGTCACATTCTTCCTAATCCCCACGGGAATAGCCGCAATACTCTCCATAATAGGCTCCATGCTCTTGGGCGTTAAGATCCCCTACCTTGCGGCACAGCTTTTGTGGATAAATCTCGTCACAAACGGCCTTCAGGACGTCGCGCTCGCGTTTGAGCCTGGGGAAAAGCATCTTATAACCCGAAGGCCGAGAAGCGCCAGGGAGGGCATAATGTCGCGGGTAATGGTCGAGCGGACAGTCATTGTCGCATTCCTAATAACGTTGGGAGTGCTTTCAACCTACATGTTTTCACTATCCCGCGGGGATTCGCTTGAAAAAGCGAGGACTATCGCGGTAACCACCATGGTGTTCTTCCAATTCTTCCACGTCTTAAACAGCCGGTCTGAAATACGCTCGATATTCCACATTCCGCCCTTCAGCAACCCATTCCTATTCTACAGCATGAGCGCAGCATTCCTGGCGATGCTCGCATTCATATACGCGCCTCCGCTGCAGTGGATATTCAAGACGGTTCCCCTCACACCCTCTGAATGGGGGGTTTGCATGGCGGTCGCAAGCTCTGTAATACTCGTCGTTGAGGCGGAAAAAAAGATACGGCAAATCCTCAAAAAAACCGACGTTTAATGCGGGAAAAAAAACTAAAAACTTCAAGAAGACGCTGAAAAAACTGGCGGCGGAAAAAAAGAATTAAAGAAAATTCTTGTGGATGATGCTGCCTCATCCTACCATTTGGCGCAGCAGGTGTCGCCTCCACCGCCCCCCATCGGCTTGTATCCTTTTTTCGTGCAGGGCCAGTCGGCGTTTGAGTCGTAGGGGTCGGGGTCCGCCTTGCACTTGAAGTAGCATCCCCACGAGCTTCCGGGTCCAGTCCAGGAAAGCTTGCTTGAAGCCGGGTCGAAGACGAATCCTTCAGCGCACGATACCGCGCTTATCGGGCATCCCGCGGGGGGCGTGAGCGCTCCAATATCCTGTTGGACGTAGCAAGTGTATGTGGGCGTGCTTCCTGAAGCATAACCATAGACGTTGTTCATCCGCGTTCCCAAAGGACATGATTCTTCAGGGGGATATTCCGGGTCGGCCCTGCAGCCGTATGCGTCGACTATCGGGTCTGAACCAATCCAGCCTCCCCCGCACAATGGCATGCCGCCGGCCTCAATCCTTGTGAAATGCGCGGCGCAATCCGAAAACAGGATTGGCTTCAGGGTGACTGTTGGAAAAGACGGTATAAGCAAGAGGGTTGTGGTGGCCGCCGCCCCGGTCGTAGTCGGCGCAGCCGAGGTCGTGGTTGCGGCAGCCAATGTCGTGGTTGTCGCGGAAGCCTCAGTCGTCGTAGTGACAGCCCCCGTTGTCGTAGTCGACGCCGGCAATGTCGTGGTAGCAAATTCGTCGCTGTCGCAGACATTGTTTTTGTTCAAGTCCAAACAGCATTCACCCGTCATATACTCGTAATAATTTTCGCCGCACTCGAATCCGCCGGCATCAGTTTCGCACAAGCATCCGCAAAGCAAAACAGAAAAAACAATCAAGACCGCCGAAAAAACACAGTTAAATCTCATACTAAAATACCTATTACAATACACTCTTAAAAACCCGACTGGCGCGAAAATTCTTTAAAAAACATCAAACCCATAACAACACCCGAAGAAGACCTGAAAACAATAGTTGCAGACTAACTGCAAAAAAGACAAAGATAAACCACAACCCTTTTTTTTAATCGGAAATCCATATAATTAAGGTCCAGAAATCGATACCCACAAGTCGTTTCAGCCAAATAATGAAACACCACAAGAAAAAGTGAAAAACAGCCGAAATCAGGTTGTTTGGATTGTTTACTCTTGCCTGTGGGGCTTGATGTTTCTGTCACTGCTTGAGACAAGAACAAGTTTTAACGTGCTTATCAGCCATATGCCCTCTTTCTGGAACGCCTTGTGTTAATGAGAACAAAGCGTGTCAACAAGCCTAATCCAAAGTTTTCCAGTCGATTCAACCCTTTTCACTATATGGAAAAATTTTGATAACAAAACAAGCCATGATAACATAGTGTTATCATCTCGTGGAATTTTGGTTTGTCGGAGATTATTTCCCTGGACTAAAAATTTAGGATATCATGGGTTATCTTATTTGATTCTAAAATTGCTTCCATCAAGCCTTAGTTCTCCTCCAGTAAAGTTGATTTGGCTTGTGATATTCGTTTCTTGTTCACCCAAAAATAGCGTGTCCTCTAAAATCAGTTTTCCGGACACGTCCACGCCCTCAAACCATATGGCAGTATACTCGTCCACAAGCCAGTCGCCAGAGGCGGGAGGGCAATCACCCGTACAGCCTTCATGAACCCGTTCATAGTTGACTTTAACTGTTTTTTGCGATTCATCCGGGTCGTTTGAGTAGATTATAAGATTTGTAGAGTATGAGCCCACTTCTTCCTCATCACCCAAGTCGATAGTGACCATGACAGTCTGGTTATGACCCGGCAAAACAGTGAAGGAACGAGGGTAAACATCCGTTATCCAGGACGCCGAGGAATTAATTTCACTGACACTCAAATTCTCATCACCCACATTAGAAACCTCAAAAAACTCAGAATACAAAACCATCAGGCTAGCATTGTATAAATCTATACGTGGGAAAGTCTCTTGTGTCACACTATCATATATTCCTTTTCCAGTTTCTTTTAACACGTACTCCATAAACTCTGGTGTTATCTCATTATTTATCTGTCTTAATACAGCTGCTGCTCCTCCGACATGCGGTGCTGCCATAGATGTTCCGCCACAAGCCATGCGGTCTCCATTACAAGAACAGCTATCTAAACAACTATCTTGACACCATCTTGAAGCATTGATTTCGCTTCCAGGTGCAAGAAGATCAAGATTACTATCTCTATTCGTAAAACACGTGATTTTATCTGCTTCAGTAGTACTATCTTCACAGGTTGGGCCAAAAATCCAGCACCACCATTGCCAATACCATGGTTCAATACAGTATTGCTTTGGACCTATGTCACTATCATAGACTGCTCCAACAGATGTAGCTCCTGAAGCACATGCGGGTCTACTCATTCCAGTGCTGGACACACTATTTCCTGATGAGATGGCCATGAGTATCCCATTATCATACGCATTATTCACTGCAGCATTTAGCGGATGACTTTGATTGCACGTGCTTGAGTTATATGTGTCTTTAGTGCCCAGACTTAGTATCATTGAAGATATATTATACGTGCCTCTTTTGCTTACACAATTTTCAATCGCCCAAATTATATCCTGATCCTGACCTATCCCATCCTCATCTAAAACTTTATACACAATTAAAGTCGCACTAGGAGCTACACCAATAATACTGCCATTTGCAGCTGCTATAGATGCAACATGTGTTCCATGTCCTCTGTCATCATAAGGAAAGTAATCTAGGTTAACGTAATCATAACCATCAACTACTTTGTTATAGAAGATGTCAAGAGAATAGTTAACGCCACTGTCAAGGACGCATATGGTTTGTCCCTTACCAGTATAATCCATCCCCCATGAATAGTTTGCTTTAACCAGTGGTAAACTCTCCTCCAGCATCATGTAATATGTACTGATGCCATATACATGATCCACCAATGTGTTGTCCTCTAATTTCTTTAAACCATCTATTGTGGTTTTTCCGTATATTCCGTTGATTATACCATATCTGTATACTGGTTCAAATTCCTCTTCTGAAAGAGTGGATATAACCTTTTCTTCTTGTTCCAGGTAAATTTTAGACTTCTGTGTGTAGTCTAATGAATTTAATCTACTCTGTTTCTCGTCATCGATACTTTTTGTATTAAGCATAACAATAACGTCAACCCATGTGGAATTATTAAAATTATCAATCACTTGCTGGTCGCTCTTTTTCAAAGTTATTTGTTCGATATTGGTTGCATTAATGCATTCTATCAAAAACAAAATGCTGACTGTAACTATCAATCCTTTATATGCCAATGTCCCCGCGTTTGATCTAATTATGTTCATGATATATCTCAATTTTTGATGCGTCTTTCACCTGGTGCATTTGCTTAAATATGGAGATAAATTCTTCTTCAGTATGGTAATCTGGAACATTCACGACTACAAGATAACCGCCTAATGATGTGCTTTCTCCTTCCTTTACAATTGATGAATCCACCGAATTTACTAAATTTTCAATTTCTGTTCTCGATATGTTATCATAAAACAAAATTTTTATCTGGCCATCCACATACTCTTGGCCATTATTCATT
>DSAL01000008.1 GCA_011380095.1 Candidatus Altarchaeales archaeon | reverse complement strand
GTATTAAGTGTTTGGGAGGCTGTAGTATATTTTGCCTTCCTTTTGTGTTTTTTGGAGGACTCCCTCCTTGAATAGTTTGTTGAGTCGTCCTGATGCTGCGTTGGTTCCGCGGTAGTTGAACTGGTTTTTCACCATGTCCGCGCATACTTCGCCTGAAGACCGGACATAGTCAAGTAGTTCCTGGTCTCTTGTGGTGAGGCCCGCTTGTGCGGATTGAGTGTGGGTTTCCTCGATTTTCGCCTCGAGGTTTTCGAGTCTTCCGATTATCCTGTCGAATTTCGCGTTTATGTCGCGGACTATCAGGTTCGTGCTCTTTTTCTCTTGCGCGATGCTGTATAGCATTGAGGCGAGCGTCATTGACTGGCTGTCTATGTTGAATGCGTTTGCGAGTTCTCCTACGAGCTCGTTAAATTCGCCGTCATAGCCAGAATCCATTGTTGTCATGACTGTTATGATATAGTCATGACAGTTTAAAAATAAGCATGTTTTTCAGCAAGACAGTCATGACAAACATTCATTAAATTCCCGCATATCAGACTTTTTCATAATACTGTTTGCCACTTACAAGACTTATGGGAGTATCAATATAATAACGCAAAGCCTTCCTCCACCCCAGATTCTTCCTGCGCCTCATGGAAGTCATGACTTTAACATCCCAGTCAAAGACTGTCACGCCAAACCTTGACACCCTCTGCGACAAGTCCGAATCCTCCCGCGCATGCATGCGGACGTCATACCCCCCGGCATCCAAAACCGCGCTTTTCCTGTATCCGCTGTTGCTCCCCCGAAACCAGACTACGCCCAGTTTGTGCAAAATCCAAAGCCCGATGTTGCCGGTGAAATAACAGAAATTGTCGAAAGAGTTTGATTCCCCGGGAATCGGAATGGTCGGGCCTGAAACCGCTACAACCCGCGGATCCTCAAAACGCCCGAGAATCCTCTCAAGCCAATCATTTGGGAAAATGCAGTCCGCGTCAGTTGAGACGACAATATCGCAAGAGGACGCCTCAAGACCGATCTGCCGGTTGAACGCAATATTCTTCTTCCCCTCCCGCACCACCACGTCCGCCAGCTTTTCCGCTATCTCGAGCGTGCCGTCCGAACTTTTCGAGTCCGCGACAACAATCTCGCACGAAACAGTCTGCGCCCTCAGGCTTTCAATGCATTTTGGGAGATACTCCTGCTCGTTTAACGTGGGGATGACAACAGATACTTTCAAACAAACACCTCAAAGTTCCATCAGCCGACCATCATCTCCCCAAGCATGGCCTTCAAGATAATCCTGCCTATAAAATACAGGGAAACAGAAATGGCAATCATTACTAAAATATACTTTAAACCCTCCTTCTCCTCGCCCTTCATTATCAACCCAATCACCATCGAGCCGAAAAGACATGACGCTACCATGGATATCAGCGAATAGTTTATCAAAAAACCAGGGTCAATCATTTCACGGTTAACAGATATCGGCATGGCTCCAGTCCCGCCGAAGTCGGCGGGCATGTCCTTTGCAATCATCGCCATGTTGGTCGTCAAAAGCTCCGCCAGAAAACCGGAAAGCGAAAAAAGCATGGGAGCCCCAAGAACAATCGCGACAAAAATGAAGAATACGTACATCAAAACGCTCGCCCTAATCTCCTTCTGAAGCAGCTGCTGGTTTCTAATGTCCTCGGCAGTCTCGTCCAAAAGATCGGCGAGCTGACCTCCAGACTGAAGACTGTATATTATAAGCTCTATCGCGCGCTCAAGTTCCGTGCTTTGAATGTGCTCGCTCGTCTTTGAAAGGGATTCCGCAAGATTCTTGCCGGCCATCGTCTCCTTACCCACCCGCCTAATCTCCTCCTCCAAAGGCCCGAACTCCGGACGGGCGGCCATTATAAGAGCCTTGTCAGTGGTAAGGCCCGCGCGAATGTTTGAAGACATGAGCTGGAGGGCGTCCGGCAAAGCTTGGTTGGCTAGGTTAGCCTTATTGCTTGCCGAAAGCAGGACCCAGACGTATATGAAAGCCTGTATTATCAAAAAGACCGTGAAGAATATGACTGCGGGATACACGGAAAAATATTTTGAGGCGAAATAGTTGACTGCGAACGCCACCATCATTGCGGCAACCACTATCTTGCCCAAAAAGACTTCCGGACTAGTCTTCAGCATGGAAAACTTCAAAGCAGTCTTGTACCGGTTTCTCACCGCCCAGGGAAGCATCTTCCCTATGAATGAATACAAACCCATTTTCTACGAGCCTATCAGATTCGGCCTCTTCGACTTTATCAGTCCGAGGAATATGAACTGCATGAAGCATACCCCGGCCAAAAGCATCCAGTAGATCTCCTCCCTCCCTATTTGAGACATGCCGGGGAAAGTTGAGAGGATTATCAACAATGTTATTCCAAGAGACGGCGCGATTACCGCAATCATCATGTACATCATCGCAAGCGGGTTGAGTACGGACTTGTATCTCCTTATCTCGACCATCTGCTCTTTGGAGAGGCTTGCGATAATGTCTTCAAGGTTTTTGCCCACGTCGCTTCCGGACTTTATGCTGTTGACAAGCTGCCATAAAGACCTCCTGAAATAGATGCTCGGATTTCTCACGGCCAAGTGTTCGAGGACCCCCACCATGCTCTCGCCCGCATTCACCTTCTCCACAACATCCTTGAACTCGCTTGATATCGGCCCGTATTTGCCGGTTGCTATCGAAGCCATCGCATTGAATACTGGTATCCCGCTCCGTATCTGGACGAGCAGGCTTCGAAGAGCATACAAAAGATTCCTCTCCAAGTACTTCACCCTTTTGTTGACTATGCTTTTAGGGTAGAACATGAGGTAGAAGAACATTGCGCCCCCGACGACCAGGCCTATTGCCGGCCCTACTATAGGACGGGCGGCTCCGCCATGGTTTAGCAAAATCCAAAGACCCCCTCCAAGAAGCAGTGTGAGTGGGACTGTCGTGGTGAAGACTACCGCCATATAGTCGCGTCCGTTCAGGCCGTACTTGTCTTCAATGCCGGAATAGTCGACCATCAATTCCATTGACGGGAAAATCCTGAGTAGTATGTCTCCAAAACCTATGAAAAATCTTGAAAGACCGCGGATTATACTTGACCTTAGAATCGGTATTTCCTGCGCCATTACCTAATACAATTCTTAGACGGGATATAATAAAAAGAGGATTGCGCGAACGTCTGGAAAAAATCGGTTGGAAGCGTGTTTTTAGAGTCTGTTTAAGTCTAATACTTCGACTTCGCCGACTCCTTCAAGCGCGCTTATCTTCTCCTGAATCTCCTCGATGCCCCCCTGCTTGTCGTTCATGAGAAGCGTCAACTCTATTGCTATTAGGCCGAACGCTATCGGGACTTCTTTGACCGTGTGCACTTGCGCGAGGCTTCCGGCAATTTCCGTGAAAGATTTTTTTATGAAATCGAGGTTGGTTTCCGGGCTTTCCGGCATAATCTTTAATACTGCGACCAGGTTCCAGTCACTCATTTCTTGTTCTCCTCGACAAGTATCTTGGTGTCTCCAGGAAGCTTCTGGCAGGCCTTGCTCAGCGCGGACTTGACAATCTTCATCCTCGCGTCGTTCTTGTTGAAGTAGATTGTGAATATCTTCTGGCCTGCCTTCACTCTTGCCGCGCGTCCGACAGGCTTTCCGAACGCCCTTCGCATGCCTTCAGAAACGCGGTCTGCTCCAGCCCCAGACGCCTGAACGTTCTGCCTCATGACGTGATGCGGGTATATCAATACTTTGAAGAAGTAGTTTGCGAGCCCGAGTTTTCTTTCGAGCGTGAATTGCGTGGTGACGCGCGCGGCCTCAAGCGCGTTATGCCGTATCTGGAGGTCTTCGTTTAGGACTATCGACGCCTTCGTGTCATAGACTCCGGCGTTGTTGCCCATGTTGTATCGCATAATCTTGTTTGAGGGTATTCCGGATATGAAAGAGTCCTGCGGGTTTTTCGCCACCCTCGTGTATGCCGGACTGTCCCACCTGTAGCATTTTGCTGGTCTTATTGACGCCATTTCTATTCCAAAATCAAAAGTTGAATATATACTGAATAATGCTATAAAAAGGATTTGGAACTGGCTTCTCGAATTACCCCGCCTGTTTTATAATGGATTCATCTAAATATCTTGTGATATGAGGCTGTTTGACGGCAATAGAGGGCAGGGCGCGCTCGAGTACATGATGACGTATGGGTGGGCCATACTCATAATCATGATTGTCGGCGTCATCATCTGGCAGATGGGTGTTTTGGAGCCTGGGACTCCGACAAAGGATTTCCGGGGTTTCAGCGAGGTCAAGCCGTTGGACTGGGTTTTGGCAAGCGGCGGCAGTCTTCAGATGGTTTTGTCAAATGACGCCGGCACAATGGTGGATTTGGCTTCTGTGAGCGCGAGTTTTCAGGCGGGAGGAAGTGGAAACTGCAATAGTTGGAGTGAGGGGTTTGAGAATTTCAGGCCGGGTGCTGTTACGACAGTCCAGCTTAACTGCGGGGGAGTTGAAGGCGAGGTCGGAGACTATTACAAGGTTAATGTCAGCATTTCTTACACCAACAAGGCTTCGACACTCCAGCATTTGAGCTACGGCGTCCTGTGGGGGCCGCTTGAATAGAAGTTCAGCCTGCCAGTCCGGGCTTTTCAGCCGGCGTATTCCCGTATCGCCTCAAGCGCTTTCAGGCTGTCTTTTTGGTCGACGATTATGAACGTGTTGTCGTAGCTTGACGTCGCCTCTACGATATTGATGTTTCTGTTGCTGAGCGCGCCTATCAGTTCCGCCACGACGCCGGGAGTCTCGATTATTTTTTTGGGGCTTATTACCGTGATTGCTGAAAGGTTTTCCTTCTTGTCCAAAATGTTTTTAGGCATCCTGATTTTTTTGCGGGTTTCGGAGTCGACCATCAGGGTTGTGGCCGCAGTCCCCTTTATCTTGACGTGGAAGCTTCGGTTCGCCTCGACAGGACTGTCGTAAACCGGTTCTGGAACCGGATATTCCGCCTTAAGATAGTATATTGTTATGTTGTCCCTCAATTGCACCTGGCTTTCCGCGAGTATTTTCAGGTGGCTTGTGTCCTTTGGCTTTTGTTTCTGCTCTATCCTGTTTATCGACATGGCTATCGAGTCTATCGACGCTTTTCCCGCCTTCTTTTCGACTTGAGGCTGGATTAGTTTTGCGAGCCTCCTCTTGTTCACTATCTTAAGCCGTATTGCCTGGCTGATTCTGTGGTCGTTTTCTATTATCTCCCGTACCGCCTGCATCACTGAAGTCATTTTTCCGGAAAACCAGTTTTTCATATTTTGTTATAAATAAAACTTTTTGTTTATATCTTTGTTTTATCTTCTTTAAATCAAGAAAATGGAAATTCAAGAAATCTTAAAACGGGTTGAAGAGACTCCAGTCCCAAAAATAGAAAAAGCGTGCATCGCGTATTCAGGCGGACTGGATTCAGCGTTGGGAATCGAACTTTTGCGAAGGAAATACTATGCGAAGGAGATTGTCGCAATAGAGCTTGACGTCGGACAGGGCGACGCCGAGATAAAAGAGGCGGAGCGCAAGGCAAAAAAGATGGGGATTGAGGTGAAGCTAATCGACAAGCGGGACGAGTTCACTGAAGTCTGGCTCCCAAAAGCAATCAAAGCGAACAGCAACTACAACGGGTATCCAGTATCAACGTCTATGACCCGACAGCTAGTAGCCCGCGTCGTCGCTCAAGAAGCAGTAAAAGCAGGATGCGACAGCATCATGGAAGGGAGCTCCGGAAAAGGGAACGACCAGTACAGGATGCACAACGTATTCAGCCTCTATGCCCCGGGATTGCACGTCCTACAGCCTGTCAGAGACTTCGACCTGACAAGGCTTGACGAGGAGAAACTCTGCGTCGAATGGGATGTCCCAGTCACAGAAAACATTACGGGCGGAGACGACAAGACAATGTGGTGCCGCTCCATCGCATCAGGCGCAGTCGACCTGAACCAGCCGATAGCGGACGACATCTGGATGTGGCTCGTGCCGCCCGAAAAGGCGAAGGACGATGCGGAAATCATCGAGATAGAGTTTGCCGAGGGCGTTCCGGTTTCTCTTAACGGCAAGAAGATGAAGCTTGCCGAACTAGTGCCAGAACTGAACGTGATTGCCGGACGCAACGGCATCGGGAAAATCGACATGTTCGAGGACGGAATCATGGACATGAAAAGCCGTGAAATATATGAGGCTCCGGCGGCGCACGTAATCCTAAAACTGCACCAGGACCTTGAGCAGTGGTGCCTTACGAAAGACGAAATCCAGTTCAAAAAGATTGTGGACGCGAAGTGGGCCTACCACGTTTACCACGGCGAATGGTACCACCCGCTGAAAAACGACCTTGACGCTTTCATAGCGGAAAGCCAGAAGAACGTGAACGGGAAATACTCCGTGAAACTCTACAAGGGAAATATCGACATAGTATCCCGCGAATCCGGCTCAGGCCTGTTCAACCAGGAGATGCGGTCAATCAAGAGCAAGGGCTTCGACCAGCGCTGGTGCGCGGGAGCCGCGAAAGTCAAGAGCCTGCCCTGGCAGATTCTTGCGAAAGCGGGAAGAATCAAGTAAAACCCGCAAACTTCTTCTTTTACCCCTTTTTATTTTATGTTAGACAAATAGTTATCTTTCCCACTCAAACAGAAAATGGCGAAACTTTGGGGCGGACGATTCCAAAAGGATTTGACGGAGAACGTCGAAGACTTCCTCCAGTCGGTGGAAGTCGACAGCAAGATGGTTTTGGAAGACATTTGGGGCAGCCAGGCCCACGCCATAATGCTCGCCAAACAAGACATCATCAAGGCAAAGGATTTGAAGGAGATATTACTCTATCTCGACAAGGCGCGCGCAGATTATCTTTCAGGCAAGTTCGTGTTAGACCCTGAAAACGAGGACGTCCACATGAACGTGGAAAGGTACCTGATAGAAGGGGCGGGAGCCGACTGCGGGGGAAAACTCCATACCGCACGCTCTAGAAACGACCAGGTGATAACAGACAGCAAACTCCACATCAGAAACAAGATTATTGACGTTAAGGAAAAGATAATAAGACTGCAGGAAACATTCCTCGCCATAGCCGAAGAAAACACCGGCACCGCGATTCCAGGATACACTCACACGCAGGACGCCCAGCCGATAACGCTCGGCTACTGGGCGACAGCATACGTGAGCATGCTGAATAGGGACATTACACGTCTTGACAACGCCTACAGGAATGTGAACACAAACCCTCTTGGGAGCGCGGCGCTCGCCGGAACAAGCTTTCCAATAGACCGGCGGATGACTGCCCGTCTTTTGGGCTTTGACTCCGTGCACGTGCACTCTCTCGACGTCATCAGCAGCCGGGACTTCGTCGCCGAAACATTGTGCGCTCTGGCGATACTCATGAGCAATCTCAGCAAGCTCGCCGAAGAAATCGTGTACTGGAGCACTTACGAGTTCGGATTCCTCGAACTCGACGACTCCTACACCGCCGGCTCCTCGATAATGCCTCAAAAGAAGAACCCTTGCGTTGCGGAATTGACGCGAGGGCGAACGGGGCGCGTCTACGGCTCGCTAATCCAGCTTTTGACGACTCTCAAGGGACTTCCCATGGGATACAACCGCGACCTTCAGGAGGACAAGCCGCCGCTTTGGAACGCGCTGGAAATAATCGAAAAGACTTTGGTTGTGACTGAGGGGATGATAAGCACCATGCAGGTGAAAAAAGACAGGTTGAAGCAGGTGAGCGGAGCCAACTACAATACGGCGACCGAGCTCGCAAACTATCTTGTCCGGGAAAAGGGCTACAGCTTCCGCAAGTGCCATGAAATTGTTGGAAACCTCGTGGGCACGCTACACCGCCAGAACAAGCTTTTCACAGACTACGACATCACCCTAAAGCTCCTCGCTGATGCTGGAGTCGAAATGGACGAGGCCAGCCTGAAAAACATAGTGGATCCCGAAAAGAATGTGAAGGCGTACAAGAGCCTTGGAAGCACCAACCCGAAGGAAGTGAAGAGGATGGTGGGGATATTCAAAAAGGACGTCTTGAAGAGCAAGGCCGTCATCAAAAAGCAGAATGCGAAGACTGATGCCGCCTGGAAGAAGACTCAGGATATTGTGGCTAAAGTCCTTGACGGAAAAGAAGTCAAAACAATGAAGATTTGATTCATAAGATTAAATTCTCTCGCCCCGACGCTTCAAATATCTTGTTTTACTCGTACCGTAATGCTTCAACAGGCTTGAGATTGCTCGCCTGGATTGCCGGAAGCACTCCGCTTAGGGAGCCGACTATGAAGCTGAACGCCACTGCCCCTAAAACAAGTTCCGGCGGAATGGACGCTTTTAGCGTGGCGGTCGCCGGATTCAATCCCGCGAAATATTCGACTGTGAGGGATAGGCCTGCGCCTATCGCACAACCTACAACACCTCCGACCATCCCTAGGATGCCAGACTCCACCAAAAAAAGATTCCGTATGTCCGAGTTTTTCGCGCCAACCGCCTTCATCACCCCGATTTCCGTGGTACGCTCCAGGACGCTCGTGTACATCGTGTTCATGATTCCGACGCCCCCTACAAAGAGGGATATTCCGGCTATGCCGACGAGAAACCATTTGACCGCTCCAAGAACCAGGTTCATCGACTCCTGCATGTCTTCCAAGGTAGTGATTGCAAAATCCTCGTTGCCCTCCTTTAAGCCACGCGACTTTCGGAGCTCGCGTTTCACCCGCTCCACAGTCTCGGATACCGAGTCTCCGGCTCTGACTCTCGCCATGATTACCACATACTCGTTTTCAGCCAACCCCAAAATCTCTTTAACATCATCATAAGGCACGTAGATGTTCGCGTCATCCATTTCGTTTCCAATCTGGCTGACTTCGCCCACAACCTCAAAGTCTTTTCCGTCAATCTTTATGCGGTCGCCGTCGCGGACTTCATGGTCGAACACGTCGCCAATCCAATAGCGGTATCCTATCGCGGCCTTCTTTTTGTCGGAGGGATTGAACCTGCTTTGCCTGCCGCTTATAGTTATCCCTGAGCCTGAAAACATAAGGTCCTGACTATCGTCTGTCGGCATCCCTGCGACGTAAGTGAAAACGCTTTTTCCACGGTAGGTAATCCGCGAGGTGGTCATAAGCATTCCGCCAGCAAGCTCGATTCCGCGCGTATCGCGGATTGTCTCCAAATCCTTGTCTTTTAGCTTGGCGGTGGTCGTGGAAAACATCATCGAGTAGATGTCGCCGCCGGGGCTGATGTAGATGAGGTTTGTCCCAAGCAGCTCAAACTGCTGGTTCAACGCGTCCTGCAAGCCCTGCCCGAGGCTTATGAGCGATACGACCGCCGCGATTCCGACGAATATTCCAAGCATCGTCAGCCAGCTTCTAAGCCCCTTTCGGACAATGCTTTTCACCGCCAAGTCAAAGTATTCTGAAAACATTTTAAACCTAATATTTTAACGCGTCGATGGGCTTCATTTTCGCGGCCTGCATTGCCGGGAAGAATCCGGAAGCGCATCCGACGATGAATGAAAACAATAGTACTCCGACTATCAAGTCGGGTGAAGTGTACGCCTTAAGTATGTCAAGCCCGCTTGCGAACGCAATCTTTTCAACTCCAACGCTCACCGCCATTCCGAATACGACTCCGACTATCCCGCCGACAAGGCCGAGCAGTCCCGCTTCGAAAAGGAATATCAAGAGTATGTCGGAGTTTTGGGCGCCCACCGCCTTCATTACCCCAATCTGCCGTGTCCGCTCCAAAACGCTCGTATACATGGTCGTCATGATCCCTATTCCCCCGACTGCAAGCGATATTGCGGCTATTCCCGTCAATACTAATTGGACTATCGCCAGAATATTTTTGAATGTTGAAATCAAGTCTTCAGCAGTTTCGACCGAAAAATCCTCTTCCCCCCCCTTAACGCCCCTCGACTTCCGCAAATCCTGTTTGAGGCTTTCCGCAACGTCTCCCGGAATGAAGCCTTTTTTTACTTTCACGGATATAGTGTCGAATACGCCTGACTTCCCGCTCAATTCCTCCGCAACTTCCAGAGGGACGACAACCTTCATGTCGTGCATGGGATTCCCGCTTTTTTCGGTTATCCCAACCACCTTGAAGGAGTTTTCTTCAATCTGGATTTTGTCCCCAATCTTCAGCTCGACTTCAGTCCCGAAAAGTTCCCCGGTGCTGACGCCTATCAGGATGGAGTGTCTTTCACCGGCCCTCAAATACCTGCCTTCCGAAACCCTCATGAAGGATATTTCATCAAGAAAGGCTGTGGTTTCAGGGTCCGTGGGAATCCCGAATATCATTGCTGAAACCCTGACGCCACCGTATTCCATTAGGACTCCGTCCCGCGTCATCCCGATTGCTGAATCAACCCCCTTGTTTTTGAGCACGACATCAAGGTCTTTCTCCCCGATTTTGGCGGACGAGAATACGCCCGCGCCGGCGGTAACGCCTTCCCCGCCGGGAGTTATGAGAATCCTGTCGCCCCCAACCTTCTCGAACTGTTCGTCAATCCCGCGCTGAAGCCCCTGCCCGAGGCTTATCAGGGATACGACCGCCATTATGCCGACGAATATTCCAAGCATCGTCAGCCAGCTTCGGAATTTGCGGTGGAGTATTCCGTCCACCGCAAAACGCATGTAGTCGCCAATCATTTCATCACGGCAATCCTAACTCCTGCCCCGCTTGAAGAGTTTGCGGTTGATAATGCTCTTCACAAGCCATATCACGTTGAGGAGTATCCAAAGCGCGAAGTATCCGGCGACCAAGACTATCACAAGCAATATCAGGCCGAGTATCCGGCCGACTGTCGAGGTTTCGCCGTTCATCCGCAACTCTTCGTTGGTGAATATTTTGATTGCTGGAGCGTATTCCATCGAGTATTTTCTTGCGGAATTCTCCTTGGTGTAGTAGAGTTTAGCCTTCAACGTCAAAGAGTTCATGTCGACGCCGTCGGAAACCTTTATCGTGAAATCCTCCCGCTCAGTGTCGTCTGAATCGATTTTTCCGACATATACCCTGTTCGCGCCCACGACAGAGTAGTGTTCAGTGTCCAGAAGCTCCAAGTCGACGAATTCAACGTCAACAAGCCCGTTGTTGACTACATTGACTGTCACTGTTCCGGAACTCCCCCCCCCCATCCGATCGCGGGCTTCCGCATTCAAGTGTATTTGAGGTTCGGCGTCAAGCTGAAGTCCCAGCATAAATTCTTTAGTCTTCCTGCTCCCGTCCCGCTCAAGGTAGCTGAGCGTCATGGGAAGGCTGTATGCGCCAAGCGAAGCTTTCGAGTCCACGAAAACCGTGAATTCCGCAGTCTTTCGGTCTTCGTGCGCGAAGTCGGAGAGGAAAATCGTGTTCGAGCCGGTGACGGTTATCAGTTCAAGACTTTCAAGAGACGCCATAGTCTGTCTTGCGACGCCACCGCCCACGTTTTCGACTTCGACTTTGACTTTGTTTTCCCCGAACGAAAGCTTGTTGTCTGAGACTGTGCTGAACATCACATTCCCCTGGACAGGGATTATAATCTCTCTTGCAATCATCAGCTCGTTCGGCTCCACATCATTGCGCAGAACCCTGAATTCAAGCTTTAAGTCTCCGGGGGCAGTATCGTCCAGTATAGTGATGGTGTAGGGTATCGTCCAAGATTCTCCAGTAAAAAGGTGGCCTATGTTTTTGGACGGATTTTTGATTATCACCTGCCGGCCGGCATAATCGTCTTTTGGCGTTAAGACGCCGACGTACCGTATGTTCTTGTCCTGCTTAACGGGAATCCCGCCGTCGCCGGACACTTGAGAGTATAGTTGCCGGGCTACGAGAGCCTCGCTAATTTTTATGTATACCTCAACGTCTTCTCCGGCCTGAACGTAGTTCGGCTCCAAGCTTACTGAATCAACCTTCGGCTCCGCCAATACTGCGTGCGAGAAAAGTAGCACTAGCATTGCGGCAGCGCAAAAAATCTTTTTTTCCATTTTTATCGTTTCCTCAACTGTAAGTTTCATCATCTCCGTTTATTATTTTACCGTCCTGCAGGCGTAATACCCTGTCTACGTATTCCTCCTGCCGGGTGTCGTGTGTGACCATTACGATAGTCTTTCCGTCCTCGTGAAGCTCGCCTAGTAGCGCCATGATTTCCGCCCCGGACTTCGTGTCCAGGTTTCCGGTCGGCTCGTCTGCGAGTATCACATCCGGGTCGTTTGCGAGAGCGCGCGCGATTGCGACGCGTTGTTGTTCCCCCCCGCTCAATTCTTTCGGCTTGTGGTGGATTCTTTTCCCGAGTCCGACACGGTCCAAAAGCTCGTATGAACGGTCTTCCCGCTCGAGCGGGTCCATGTCCTGAAACATCATGGGGAGCATCACGTTCCCTTGTGCTGTGAGGTTTGGCATGAGGTTAAATTGTTGGAATACGAATCCTATCACCCTGCCCCTAACTTGCGCGAGCTCGGATTCGCTCATCCGGCTTATGTCTTTTTTCTCAAGCAGGATTCTGCCTTTTGTCGGAGTGTCAAGGCATCCTATCATGTTCATCGCAGTGCTTTTCCCAGAACCGCTCGGGCCCATGACTCCTATGAACTCGCAGGGCTTGACGCTCATCGAAAGCCCTTGGAGTGCGGGCACTTCTATCTCGCCCATCCGGTAGACCTTCCAGACGTCTTCGAGGACTATGATGTCGTCCTTGCACTTTTCTTTTTTCTTTGTCATCTTAATCATTCACCAACCCCTGAAAAGCAGGGTGAATCCTCCATCATTTGATGGTATTTCTCGTATTCTTTTCGTCTTTTACTTATGTTTTTTAGTAGTATTTTAGCGTCATCGGACTGGTCTTTTTCGAGCTTCGCTTCCGCATCACGCAGTGCAGACGCGAAATATGCGAGCATGCGCCTTAATTCCATGAATTTGCGTCCGAGTATGAGGGAGAGGTCTTGCTCACATTCGTAGTAGATTTTTTTGCTTCCCGGTTTTTTGAAGCTTCTGACGTCGGTGAGTTTTTCGAGTATGCCCATGGCGTTGCATATCGTGGAGTTGCTGTATCCGGTCTTTTCAGCCAGTTCGTTGAGTCCCAATGGTTTTGGGCTTAGGAATAGCGTCATGTAGATTTTCGAACAGGTGTCGTGCCCTCCAACCTCGTTTCCAAGCAAAGTGAATTTTTCCGTGAGCTCGCGCCTGACTTCATCGGTTGTTTTGGACATCCAGAAAACACCAAATATTTAGTAAATACTAAATATTGTAGATATCACTTATAAATGGTTTTTCTTGTCTTGCGGAAAATACTTGAGTGTGGACTGCAACAAGACCGACCTGGCGATAATCGCATTCGCCCTCATTTTCACGCTGATTGTGGCTTCAAGCGTGTTCTTCCAGCAGTTAGAAGACAACAAGGCTTTAAAGAGCCAGGAAGAATATGAAAACACGATGGCGAAAAAGAACGATACTGTCTGGGCTGTGAGAACGCCTGCGGTTGCCGGACAATTCTACCCGGCTGATGCGAAACAACTTGAGTCCATGATAAAAGAGTTCATGGACGAGGTGGACGTCTACGAGTCCAACAAGCCTCGCGCCATCATATCACCGCACGCCGGCTACATTTATTCCGGGCTTACCGCATCCTACGGATACAAGCAGCTTCAGGGGAGAAGCTACAAGACCGTGATAGTGCTTGCACCCAGCCATTTCGCACACGTCAGCGCCAGCATCCCCAACGCAAGCCACTATGAAACGCCGCTCGGACTTATCCCAATATCTCCAATCGCAGTAGAGCTTGAAGAGAAAAAAATTATCAAACACACTTCAGAAGCCCACGACCGCGAGCACAGTCTTGAAGTCCAGCTCCCATTCCTGCAGGTCATGCTCGGCGACTTCCAACTCGTTCCGATTGTGATGGGCAACGTGAATCCGGCAGAGTTCGCGAAAAAACTCGAGCCGTATGTCGACGACGACACGTTAATCATCGCTTCAAGCGACCTCTCACACTATCATCCATACGCTGAGGCAAACAGTCTTGACACTTCATGCGTCAACCACATTCTCACACTCGACTTGAAAGACGTCGCAAACGACGAGTTGTGCGGAGTAATACCAGTCATGACTGTGATGGAGATAGCGAGGATGCGCGGGTGGACTCCAAAGCTCATGGACTATCGCACAAGCGGAGATACTGCAGGCGACAAAAACCAGGTTGTGGGTTATGCGAGCATCGTATTCCACGACGGCCTCAACAGTGAAGAGGAGGAATTCCTCCTAACGCTCGCAAGAGACACGCTCGAAAAGCGCGTCCGGTTCAACGAAACCCCGAAAGTCGATGAAAGCCGGCTGACGGAACGGCTTAAGGCGGACGGAGCGTGTTTTGTCACATACCACGAGAATGGGGATTTAAGGGGCTGTATCGGACATCTTGAAGCGCGGATGCCATTATACAAGTGTGTTATGGAGAATGCTGTGAACGCGGCAATTCACGACCCGAGATTCAATCCCGTCAAAGAAGCCGAGCTGGATGAAATAGGAATAGAGGTGTCAGTACTCACGCCTCCCGCGGAACTTCCGCACAAAGACGCCGACGACCTTTTGGAAAAGCTCACGCCACTTAGGGACGGCGTGATAATCCAGTCCGGATACTACCAGAGCACATACCTGCCGCAAGTCTGGGAACAGATTCCAAACAAAAAAGAATTCCTATCCCAACTCTGCATGAAAGGAGGGGCTGGAAGGGATTGCTGGAAAAACCCCGAAACAAAAATCCTGACGTACCAGGCGCAAGTATTCTCGGAAAAAAAGGAAACAAAATAGTTTTTTTGGAAGTATTATCAGAGTAGATGCTGTTTATTCAGAATAGATGCTGTTTATTCAGAATAGATGCTGTTTTTCACGAGCGAGCCGGCGTCCACACGCGCGCCGGGATAGATGCTTCTGCCGGGCATGATGGAAACGTTTATCCCCGTCTTTACTCCATCGCCCATAATGCACCCGAACTTGCGTCTTCCGGATTTCACGAGATTCTGCTTGACTTCAATCATCACTTCCGAATCGTCGAAACGGAGGTTGGCGACCTTGGTTCCCGCCCCGAAATTGCAGTTCTCCCCGATTATCGAATCCCCGAGATAGCTTAAGTGCCCGACGTGTGTTTTCGACATTATAATGCTGTTTTTCACTTCAACCGCGTTCCCAATCCTGCAGTCGTCCATGATTGCGGTGTGGGCGCGGATATGGCAGTTGGGGCCTATCACACAGTTCTTGCCTACGTAGACGGGACCTTCAATGTATGCGCCGGATTTTACGAGCGTGCCCTCGCCTACTGCGACACCCCCCTTCAATGTCGCGTTCTTCTCAATCTTCGCCTTCCTGCTTTTCAAAAGCCTGATTGATTTCATGATAATCTCGTTGGCGTCCAAAAGATTCCAGGGAAGCCCTATGTCAATCCACTGGCCTCCGCACTTGAAGCCGTATAGTTCACCTTCTTTGATGAGTTTTTTCAATGCGTCAGTCAACTCGATTTCCCCGCGGGATGATTTCTTCACGCTGTCAAGCATCTTGAAGATATTCTGGCTGAAGACGTAGACGCCGGCGTTCACGAGATTGGTTTTCGGTCTCGCCGGCTTTTCAGTCAGCGACTTGACTTTTCCGCGCGATACTTCCACGACCCCGAAATTTTCGGGGTGCACGACTTCAACGCAAGACATGCTCGCCGTTGATTTCTTTTTCTTGTGCTGTTCGAGAAGCGTTGACATGAATTTGCGCGTAACGAAAACGTCGCCGTTCATTACGATGAATTCCCCCCTGACTTTGCCTTTGGCGACGTTGACGGCGTGGCCGGTCCCCAACTGCTCGGCCTGGGTTAGATACGTTATGTTCATCCGCCTGAATTTTTTTCCGAAATAATCCCTGATGTCCTCGCCCATGTAGCCGACGATTATGTGGACGTTTTTCACGCCCACACAATCCAGCGCCTCAAGATCCCATTCTAAGATAGGTTTTCCGGCGATTGGAAGCATGGGTTTCGGCCTTGTGGAAGTCAGAGGCCTCAGGCGCGTGCCTTCGCCCGCTGCAAGTATGACGGCGTCCATAAGCAATTTAAATTACTTTTTAAACAAATATAAGCACATGGCCAGGTATCAAAGGAGTGCTGGTTCAAGGCAGATGCATGAAGATGTTGAAGACCCCATGCCCCGTATCAGAAACGCCGTTCCGGCGTGGGCGGCCTACAAAAAGGTAAAGCACAGTATTTCAGAGCTTCCGCAAGATAAATGGATGGAGTTTAAGCGGATGGCCGAGTCAAAAGGAGCATCGAGTAAAGACGATGTTTTTCTTAAATCAATCGAGTCTGTTGAGAAGGTATTGAGGAAAAAAGAGGCGGGAAACAAGAACGATGAAGTGAATATTGTAGGCTTCGTCGATGAGGTGACCAAAGACGAGAAGATGCTCAGGTTCCTTAAAGTCAGCATGACTTCAGTCAAAAAGGAAATTAAGAAGAGGAAACAATAGATGGCGTCAGAAGAAAACAATGTGTTATAGTTTCAGAATTCTGTCTTCAATTCAATGAGTTATATTTTTCAGAATTCTGTCTTCAATTCTTCGCCTTCAGCGTATTCGACATTTAGGATTTTGCCGGCGCCCTTCAAGTCTTCCTCAAGATTTTTCAACAACCCGATTTTCTCTTTTGGAAGCGTGATTTTCGCGTTCTCGACTTCCTTGGCCAGACTCATCTGACTGTCCGACTTAAGCTTGCGGACCGCCGACAAGGCTTCGACAAGAAGGTCGCATCTCGCCTCTGCGTCCCCGTCAATCAAGAATTTCTCCGGCCAGTTTGAGATGTGGATTGATTTGACTCCTTCTTTTTGCGAGAAATAAGCGTGATAGATTTCCTCGGTTATGTGGGGCATTATCGGCGCCATCAGCTTTAGAATGGACTGTAGTGCGTGATAGAGAGTGTATTGCGCGGATTTTCTCGCGTCCTCGCCGTATACTTCAGGCTTGTAGAGCCTGTGTTTGACGAGCTCGAGGTAGAGGTCGCAGAAGGTCTGCCAGAAGAATTTCTCGACATCCGCTTTCGTCCGGAAATACTCGTACTGCTCGAAAGAGTTTGTCGAATCATCAATGATTTTCGAGAGTTTCGTGAGAAGCCACTTGTCGACAGGCTGGATTTCCGCGGGCTCCGCGCCGTCGTAGTCTTCCAAGTGCATGAAGACGAATTTAGACGCATTCCATAGTTTGGTGATGAACTTCTGTCCCGTCGCCAAATCCTTTTCGGAAAACGGGAGGTCGTCCCCCAGCTTGCATCCCGCAGCCCAAAACCTCAGGCAGTCCGCATTGTATTTCTCTATCATGACCTGAGGCTCGATGACGTTGCCCTTGGACTTGCTCATCTTCCTCCCCTTCGAATCTTGCGCGTGTCCTGAAATCACAACATCAGCCCACGGGTTCACCTTGTCGTGGAGTCTTGACTTTACGACAGTGTTGAAGAGCCAGAAGGTTATGATGTCGTGAGCCTGAGGCCTGATGTTCATCGGATAAATCTTTTTGTAGATATCCTGGTCTTTGAACAAGTCTGCGGAAAGCTTTGGCGAAAGCGATGATGTCGCCCACGTGTCTAAAACGTCTTTCTCGCCCGCAAATTCCGTGCAACCGCATGTCGGGCACTTGTCGACTGGAGGCTTGTCCACCAGCGGATCAACTGGCAGGTCTTTGATGTTTGCGAGAACTATCTCGTCGCACGACTTACAGTACCATACGGGAAAGGGTACTCCAAAATACCTCTGGCGCGAGATAAGCCAGTCCCACTGCAGGCCTTTAACCCAGTGGTCGAAGCGGTGCTTCATGTGCTTGGGATACCAGTTGAGTTCCGCGCCCCACTTGAGCATCTCGTCTTTTAGGTCGAGGTATTTGATGAACCACTGTTTTGACTTTAGGAATTCGATTTCCATCCCGCACCGTTCATGGACGTTGACCGCGTGCGTGATTGGTTTTTGGTTTAAGAGCAAGCCTGCTTCTTTCAAAGCCCCGATGATTTCTTTGCGGGCGTCCTTCACGCTCATTCCCGCATACTTTCCGGCGAGTTTTGTCATCCTGCCGTCATGCCCTATCGCTATTTTTATCGGCAGGTTGTGGGCCTTCTGCCATTCCATGTCAGTCTGGTCTCCGAACGTGCAGCACATTACGACTCCGGTGCCCTTTTCAGGGTCCGCCCGCTCGTCCGGGAGGATTGGAACTTCAATGTCGAACAACGGCACCTTCGCCTTCTGACCCTCATACTTTTTGTATCGCTCGTCAGATGGGTGGAAGAAGACTGCGACACACGCCGGCAAAAGTTCCGGCCTCGTGGTCGCAATCACAAGGTCACTGCCGTCAACCCTGAAGACTATGTCGTTGAATGTTGAATCCAATTCCTTGTCCTCGCACTCGACCTGCGATATTCCGGTCTGGCATTGGGGACACCACATTGTGGGCGCGTCCTTTCTGTATTCCCGGCCCATCTTGTAGAGTTCGATGAACGATTTTTGCGAGAGCATTTGGCAGTGCTTGTTTATGGTGGTGTAGAATATGCTCCAGTCACAGCTCATTCCAATCCGCTTCCAGTCCGCGATATATTTCGGCCTCAACTCTTTTTCAAGAGTGTCGAGGCAGAGTCTGACGAAATCCTGGCGCTCCATGTCGCGGGCGCGGACATTCTTCATCTTCTCGACCAGACGCTCGGTCGGAATCCCGTTGTCGTCGGTTCCAAAGGGGTAGAAGATGTTGAAGCCCCGCATCCTTTTGTAGCGGACTATGAAGTCCTGCTGGGAGTAGCTGAACGCGTGGCCTAAATGCATTTTCCCGGAAACTGTTGGGGGCGGCGTGTCGATGGAGTATACTTCAGCGGTGGATTCTGGATTGAACCTGTAGACTCCCTCATCGCCCCAATACTTCTGCCAGCGGGCTTCAGCCTCTTTGGGATCGTAGTTTTTCGATAAAATAAGGATGCACCCCCAAAACAAACTATTCTTCTAAATATAGATTGAAGTATAATAAATTAGCCTAATGGACTTGAAGCAGAAGGCGTTTGTAGGATTATTCCTAGTTTTAAGCGTATTGTTTTTCACAGCATACTTTCTCGCGCCGGATGAAGACGTCCAGAAAACATTCCTTTATCTTGCGGGAGCGACTACGGTAATTTTCAGCCTTGCAAGCGGGCTTGCCGCAGTGGTTTTTAGCATCGGATACGCCCTTTGGATTTTCGTCATAACGCTTCCAGTAATCTCGATAGTATGGGGGTTCATAGCCTACATTTTCCTGACCGCAATCAAGTGGACGTTCTCCCTGATATTCAGGAAAATTTTGGGGAGGATGCCTGCAGTCCAGCGGATGAACAAAAGGTTCGCTGAAAGCCCCCGCGTTATTTCATCGAAAAACAGGCTTGACCGAATGCTTGAACGCATGGGATTCAACAGGCCCGTGAAATATCAGGTGGTGGAGGTTGACAGGTGCCCCAACTGCAGGTCTTGGAAGCCGAGTGGGGGAAATTACTGTCCCGAATGCGGAAAAATACTGACGTAGAAAACACTAAAAAAAGCCTCGCTTTTTAAATTTCTTTCACATACATTCACTCCTTCAATCTAAATTTTTGGGTGATGTATTGGAAAATGGTTAAAGTAGCCATAAACGGTTTCGGACGAATCGGAAGGCTCGCCTTCCGCGCTGCACAGGGGAAAAAGGATGTTGAAGTTGTCGCCATAAACGACTTGACGGACGTGAAGACGCTCGCGCACTTATTGAAGTACGACAGCGTTCACGGGAGATACAATGGGACTGTCAAGGCGGGCGAAGACTATATTGAAGTGGACGGGAGGAAGATAAAGATTCTCGCGGAAAAAGACCCGGAACTTCTGCCGTGGGGCGAGATGGGCGTCGACGTAGTCTTGGAAAGCACGGGAAGGTTTACAAAGAAGGAGGATGCTGAAAAGCACATCAAGGCTGGAGCAAAAAAAGTTGTTATCAGCGCGCCCGGCAAAGGCGAGATGCCCTCGATTGTTATGGGAGTCAACCATGACAAGAGCAAGGACACTACGGTATTAGACAACGCGTCCTGCACCACAAACTGTCTCGTGCCTGTCGCATACGTCCTGAACAAGGAGTTCGGCATCGAAAAGGGTTTGATGACGACAGTCCACGGCTACACCAACGACCAGAGGATACTCGACTTCCCGCACAAGGATTTGAGGAGGGCGAGGGCTGCAGCAGTCAACATGATTCCGACCTCGACGGGCGCGGCAATCGCGACGGGAAAAGTCATTCCGGAGATGAAGGGCAAGCTTGACGGAATGTCAATCCGGGTGCCGGTCCCCGACGGAAGCCTCGTAGACCTTGTTGCAGTCCTGAAAAAAGACGTGACAAAAGAGGATGTCAACGCCGCCATGAAAAAGTACGCTGAAGGAGAATTGAAGGGCGTCTTGGAATACACTGAAGACCCGATAGTCAGCCAGGACATCATCGGAAACCCGCATTCAAGCATATTCGACGCGGGCGGAACAATGGTGATTGGCGGAAACCTCGTGAAAGTACTCTCATGGTACGACAACGAGTGGGGCTACTCCAACAGGATAATCGAATTAATCCAGATGATTGGGTAAGTTGAACAAGTAAACTGCAATGCCCGCAAGATTTCGCGGGCGCCTTCTTCTTTTTATTTATATAACAAATTTCCCATAATTGAATCCAGGATTTCCGGCAGTGGATTGA
The DNA here is from genome assembly GCA_011380095.1 of Candidatus Altarchaeales archaeon. Taxonomy (GTDB): domain Archaea; phylum Altiarchaeota; class Altiarchaeia; order IMC4; family SCGC-AAA252-I15; genus DSAL01. The sequence continues at coordinate 3,498 of DSAL01000008.1, read as the reverse complement.
TTGGGGTTGGCGGGTGAAATAGTGCAGAAAACCCTGATTTCACAGTAATTCTGTTTTGCCGGGACGACGGTTAATCTTATTTAGGTGATGTAAAAGATGAGTGGAACCTATGAACCTCCGAAAAATTTTTCGGACAAGGCGTATGTAAAAAGTTTGAATGAATACCAGAGGATGTATGACCGCTCAATCCAAGACCCGGAGGGTTTTTGGGCTGAGATGGCCGGAAAAATCAGCTGGTCTAAAAAATGGGATAAGGTATTGGACTACGACTTCAACACCGCCGACATAAAATGGTTTATCGGCGGAAAACTTAATGTGACATACAACTGTCTCGACCGCCATGTTGAGGCGGGTCACGGCGACGACATTGCAATCATCTGGGAGGGCAACGACCCGAAAGACACGAAAAACTTCACGTACAAGCAGGTTTTGGACGAAGTATCGAAATTCTCCAACGTCCTGAAAAAACACGGCGTCAAGAAGGGAGACCGCGTCTGCATCTACCTTCAAATGATTCCGGAACTCGCCTTCGCCATGATGGCGTGCGCGAGAATCGGCGCGATACACTCGATTGTTTTCGGCGGATTTTCGGCAGACTCATTGCGCGACAGGATAAACGATTCTAAATGCTCCGTGCTAGTCACCCAGGACGGGGGAGTCCGGGGGGCGAAGCAGATTCCGATGAAGGCGACCTGCGACGTCGCAGTCAAGGACTGTCCGAGCATCAAGAAGGTTTTCGTAGTCAATAGGACTGGGACTGAAATAGAAATGAAGGACGGCCAGGACTTTTGGTGGGAGGCCGAGATGGCTGACGCCTCAAAGGAATGCCCACCCGAGGAGATGGATGCTGAAGACCCGCTGTTCATCCTCTACACTTCCGGATCAACCGGAAAGCCGAAGGGAGTATTGCACACGACCGGAGGATACCTGGTTTACGCTGCAACCACCCACAAATACGTCTTCGACTATCATGAAGGCGACATGTACTGGTGTACTGCAGACATCGGATGGATTACGGGACACTCTTACATAATCTACGGCCCTCTCGCCAACAAGGCGAAGACCATAATGTTTGAGGGCGTTCCAAACTATCCGGACTTCGGACGGTTTTGGGAGGTTATTGCCAAACACAAGGTAAACACATTTTATACCGCCCCAACCGCCATCAGGGCGTTGATGAGGGAAGGCAACCAGTGGCCTGAAAAACACAACCTCACATCATTAAAGCTTTTGGGGACTGTCGGAGAGCCTATAAAGTCTCCGGAATGGACCTGGTATTACGAGGAGATAGGAAAACAAAAGTGTCCGATAGTAGACACATGGTGGCAGACCGAGACCGGCGGAATACTTATTACCCCGCTTCCGGGCGCGACGCCAACCAAGCCTGGTTCGGCGACACTGCCGTTTTTCGGGATTGTGCCGGCGCTCGTCGACGAGAACGGGAATGAGATTGCAGGCAACGACGTTTCCGGAAACCTGGTCATCAAAAAGCCGTGGCCTGGAATGATGAGGACCGTCTACGGCGACCACGACAGGTTCAAGCAGACATACTTCACAATGTACAAGAATGTGTTTTATACTGGAGACGGGTGTATGCGGGACGCTGAAGGCTACTACTGGATTACCGGACGGGTGGACGACGTCATGAACGTTTCAGGACACAGGATCGGCACCGCCGAAGTGGAGGGCGCTATTGGAAAGCACCCGAAAGTCGCGGAAGCCGCCGTAGTCGGATTCCCGCACGAGGTGAAGGGGCAGGGCATATACGCCTACGTCACGCTGAAGATCGGGGAGACTGCGACGCCTGAAACAGAAAAGGAGATTATAGCGACAGTCCGAAAAGAGATTGGGCCGATAGCGTCTCCGGACAAAATCCAGTTCTCGGACGCTCTGCCGAAAACAAGGTCCGGAAAGATTATGAGGCGAATACTTAGAAAGATTGCCGCCGACGAAGTCGACCAGCTGGGGGACACGAGCACGCTCGCAGACCCGAGCATAGTTGACGCGCTGGTGCACGGACGCAAATAAAATCCGCGTCCAACCCTTCTTTTTTATTTTCTTTCTTCTTTTTCACCGGCATTCTCGTTCCGGCCGTTTGTTTTGTTTTCCAGACGCTTTAACCCCGAATTTTTTTTATTTTTAGTCTGTGAGGTGATAGTGTTTAACCTCATTATTTCAGGTGGTTTTTTTGCCTACAAAAGGTCTGAAACACATTTTCAACCCGAAAGCAATCGCGGTGATAGGAGCGAGCAGCACGAAGGATAGTGTAGGCTACTGTCTTATGGCCAACCTGATTGGACACGGTTTTGAGGGGACTGTGTATCCAGTTAATCCTAAAAGGGATGCCGTTCAGGGAGTTCACGCATACAAGTCGATTCTCGACATCCCGCGTCAGATTGATGTCGCGGTCATCGCAACGCCGGCAAACACTGTTCCCAAGGTCATGGAGGATTGCGCGAAGGCGAAGGTTAAGGGTGTCGTCATAATTTCCGCGGGATTCAAGGAGGCTGGTGATTCGGGACGCGAGTTGGAGAGGCAGGTAAGGGATATTGCGACGACAAGCGGGATTAGGATAATAGGCCCAAACTGCCTTGGAGTCATCAACCCGAGGATTAAGTTGAATGCGAGTTTCGCGATAAACATGCCTCTTGAAGGAAACATTGCTTTCATATCCCAAAGCGGGGCATTGTGCTCTTCAATAATAGACTGGGCGAACGAGCGTGGAGTCGGATTCAGCTATTTTGTCTCCGTCGGCTCGATGCTCGACGTCGACTACGGCGACCTAATCGACTTTTTCGGCAGGGACTCGAAGACCAAGAGCATCATAATATACATGGAGTCGGTTCAGAATGCGAGGAAGTTCATGAGCGCGGCCTCCGGATTCGCAAACCAAAAGCCGATTGTAATAGTAAAATCAGGAAGATTTGAGGAGGGGAGGAAGGCTGTCGTCTCCCATACGGGGGCTATCGCCGGCGCCGACGACGTTTATTCCGCGGCCTTCAAGAGGGCGGGAGTCGTGAGGGTGACTGAAGTTGACGAGATGTTTGACATATCGGAAAAGCTCGCTAAAGGACCGCTTCCGAAAGGGCCGCGAATCGGGATTATAACAAATGCGGGAGGTCCGGGGGTTATGGCCACCGACAAGATTATTGAGGTTGGTGGAAGGCTTGCTGAAGTCGGAGAGGAGATGATAAAGTCGCTTGACGGAACACTCCCTGCGAGCTGGAGCAGGAACAATCCAATCGATGTTTTGGGTGACGCGAACGCCGCCCGGTATGAGGCCGCGATGAGGGAGTGCATCAAGTCGAAGGATATTGACAGCATCGTAGTGATCTACACTCCGCAGGCTGGCACGTACCCTGACGAGACTGCGAGCGCGGTCGCAAGAGTCTGGGAGGGTTCGGGTAAGCCCATAACGGCATGCTGGATGGGCGGGAAGACTGTCGAGAATGCCCGGCGGATTCTTAGAAACGCGGGCATAGCGGTTTATCCGACTCC
>DSAL01000028.1 GCA_011380095.1 Candidatus Altarchaeales archaeon | reverse complement strand
GCTCTTGACCGTCTATTTTTGACGTATACACGTATCTTGGAGTATTAGGCTTGACGAGTCCTTCGCTCTCCCGTATCACAGATATTGCGCCGTACTCGTCTGACGGGTATTGGATTGTTCCGCACCCTCCGACAAAAAGCCCCTCTCCAAATTGTCTTTCCTTTACTCTCTCGTCAACTCCGAAGATGATGGCGTCTCTCCTATGCTTGACTAGTATAAGCCTTTTGTTGTCGGCTTCATCAGGATGCGATTTCGTAAAATCATCAATCCGTTCCATCGACTTCTCGTATTCCCCCAGACTTATGCCGTCTGCTATAATCGCAAACAAGACTTGGGTTACGCTTGCTTCACGTGTCGTGCCTGTTTGAGGATTTCTAACAGTGAATCTCGCACCCTCGGGAACGGCGTTCGGCGTGTTAAAATGCGTCCAAAGCCGTCCTAACTCCTCGCGTGTTACGGGCCCGCCCTCTTTGACGCCCGGCAAATCTTTTATTACCGGTATTTCTCTTGCAATATCCCCCACGATCGCCTTTGCACGGTCAATTTCCTTTGAAACCATTTTTACTTCACGTATTTTTCAATATATTTTTTCCAGCTAACCTGCTGGTATTCCCCCGGCCTTCCGTCTACCGGAATCTCGATTTTAATGTCCCGCAAACCGTTTGCCTGCCTGAATCCTTTCATCTTGACCATTCTATCATATGAACATGCTGGCGTCCGCCGTCCTGCCTGCCGGCTCAAAGCCGAGAGGCATTTTTACCCCCCTCTTTAAGTCTGCCGGCCCGACTGCCGCGCCCTCAAATTGAGTTGGCGTTAAAACAACGTTTCTGGCTTCCGTTTCACGCTCAATCTCCTGGATTGCCACGTCAAGCCTTTGAAGCTCCTGCAACTCTGAAAACCATTGTACTGTAGATAATTTGCCCTGCCTGAACAAGTCCATGTGCTGTGCGACACCCTGCTGTGAGCCGTATATCAATTGCAAGGCAGCCTGGTAGTCTGTTTCGGTCCTTCTCGCCTGCCCCCCGGTTCTCGCCCACTGGAGTTTCAACTCTCCCATCACTCTTCGAACTCCCGCATTAGCTGTTTCAGACTGCGAGGCGATCGTCCCGTAATGGTATCTCGCCCATTGCGGAACCCACAACGCCCAAAGCCTTGCCAGATTCGTCTCTCTCACACCATCAATCCTGTCAACCCAACTCATCGGCATCTCAATGTTTGTTGGCGCCGCCGCAACCCAGTTCTGCAGGTACCCCCTCATCACCCTTGAAAGTCCTCTTGCAGGTCCTGTAAGGCTGTCGTAAGTCCTCGTCTCGCTTTCAAGAGATACTATGCTCGTCTCCTGCGCGAACTCCGGCAGCGCGGGCTTGAATTCGACTTTAACGTCCGCTTCAGGCTCAAAACTTCTTATGTGTCCCGTGTTGTGTGTGAATCCGATTTGTCTTGAACATACATAGTCTATAAACGGCGCCGCCTGCCCTATCCACATCTGCTCTTTCGCAAACCGTGGGATGCGTTCAGTCAAAAACTCCGGCATGTTCATGTACAACAATCTAATGCTTGAGCGCGTAAACTCCTCCCCGCTGTAATATGCGAAATTCCTTAAAGAATGTTTTGCGAGATAGGAGCTTGAGTCCGCCATCGCCGGGTCGCTAATAGTTCTCGCACGCGCCCGAATGTTTTTTGCGAGGTCGAGCTCTAGAATCCTCCTGTTTGCTGTTGCCGAAAAATCCAGTTCCCCGCCGCCTGTTACGCGGACTCCTAACGCCTTTTTTATTCTATTAAACCAGCCTTCCGCGGCGGTAACGTCGTGTTTCAGCCTTGAGTGCGCCGCCATGATTCCGGTCATTGCGTCAAGCGACTCGTCCGGAAAAATGCTTGAAGTATATTCTAAAGGCTCGCTTTTGATTTGCGTGTGCGGGATTCCAAGTCCTGTAATGCGGGCAATCTCCTCGGGCATAGTCCTAACTCCGCGTCCTAACACCCCCTGTCCCGCAATAAACTCGTTTGGGTCCTTGAATCCCCTTGAAAAATGCCATGCGGCTTGAAAGTCTATTCTCGCAGAGTATGCGTTTTCCAAAGCGCGTTTTCTCGCGGCTTTGGAATCTTTTCTGGAAATTTCCACGCCCTCCTCCCCTTGCACATAACCTTTTTCAATGCTCCTGCTGGCGTCGTGCGCGTCGAGCCTGCATCTGCCGCGGGCGTTCAAAGTCATGATTTGAAGCACTCTCCCAAACATTTCAAGATCAGGGTCCTGGGATGCCCTTGCCTTACGCATGACGTCTTCCGCGTTGCTGAAGGCTTTGGTGAAACTATTGATGGCCGCCTGGTATCCGCCCGCGCTCTGCTTCAGGACTCCGTCGCCGTAGGTTTTTATCCAACTGGTTAATGAAGTCGAGATTGGCCGTATCGAAGCTTCGTCGAAAACGCGGTTTGACACCATCTGGTTAACAAACTCTATCATGCTCTGATTGAATATTTCAAGTCGCTCCTGCTGAAGCCTTCCAGTCTCCTTCAAACCATCTTTTTTGCTTATTCCTTTGCGCCCCCTGACTGTATTGCCCTCTCCTATTGCGAGTCGTCTTTCAATTTCGTCCAACTTCTCCTGGTTTTCTCCCATCCGTTTGGCGAAATCGTGCGTGAAAAGCCTCATGACTGGATCGCAGTCCAGGGTTATCAGAGCAGTCCTGTGCGCGTACTGCCTTGCTGAAACATTCAATCCCTCCATCAAACGCTCGTTTGCGGGCGGGCTTGGAAGCCTGCTCTGCTCCTGATTGAATGTCGCAAGCCTAATCTCGCATTCGGCTGTCTTACCCAATACTGTGTCCGTAAGGTTTTTGTACTCCCTGAGTATTGAGGGGCCCCGCATCCCTAAACTGCTGACAAAGTCGTAGTTCATTTGCTCCTGTATCAACCTCTCGTTGTATAACACGAGAAACTGGAATATTTTTTCGGCCGCGCTCTCCTGCATTTTAGCTTCGGCTTTGGCGCGGTCTTGAGGAGTCTTTCCAGAGGATTTTAACTCTCCCTTATACCTCATCTCGAAGGTTTTGCCGAGGCTTCGAAGCATCTGCCTGCCACGGCCCAACTGCTGTCGGGCATTATCCTCTTCTCTTTCTGTCGGAAAGCCGAACATATAGCCTTGGATGAGTCTGATTGTTTCGCCTCTACCTGATTTATCCGCTATGTCCGCGCTCCCCCATAAATCCACGGAATCTCTGTTGGCTTCAGCCCTCTTATTGTTGTATAAACTGAGCTGTTCTTCAAAAAGCCTGTTCAGTCGGAAAAGGACGTTCAGCCCCTGATGCGCCCTTTCCTCTGGTTTTAACGCGGCCACGTCGCTTGTTTCAGTCCCGTAAACCGCCTGCTCAGACGGGAGGCTCTCCCCCTTTTCGCTCACGAATTCCGGAGCGGCGCAGAGTTTGATGTGGTGGTCCCACAGCATTCGCGGATTGAATTCAGTCCCGTCGTGGGCTACAACCCGCCCCGCAAATTTCTTGACGTGTTCGAGCGCGGCTTTCGCTATCGAATCTTCGAGCTTCGCGCCGCTTCGTCCGCCGAGTATCGACTCGTAGAACATGTCTTCAACCACATTGCACAATACCATGAGGGAGGATAGTTCAAACGTCTCGCCTCCCGTCATACGCCTCAACTCGTCCAACTCTTTACTGCTTAAACCATTCCGAAGCTCATGCTTTTCACGTTCACCGTCTTTGGTGCCGTACGGCTGTTTGATGGCTCGCACGCGCCAGTCGCGTCCGTCAAGGCTGAAGCAAAGTCTTTGAAGCACTTCAGGATGGTTTATGAAGTATGGAAGCATTTGGATAGCGTTCCGTTTCAGGCGCTGGAAGGCTTTAATGTCAGAGTTCAGTTCGCCAGCAACTTCGGTGAGTTCTGTCATGAACGCTGGCTGATCTAAATTTCTAACCCTCTCAACTTCTTCTTTAGTGTATGTCCTGCACAAGTCGTCGTAACTTGATTTTTTATTTCCAACATATGTTGTCGGGTCGTCTGTTTTGGCGAAACCGAAATGCCGTATCAAAAGCATCATGTTCAGGTGTTCTTGTCCTCCGCGGATTTCACTCATCTTGGGTATTGCAGCGAAGCGGTCTCCCATATCTGAAAAGTACGCCGCCCATCTGGAGCCGACCATCCTTCCCACCTTGCCTAATGCTCCTCGCGCCCCCTCCGGGTTATCGAGAAGCTCTTGCGCGTCCAAGTCCGCAACAGCCTCCTCCTCCATGTAAAGGAGCCTGCATATGTTTTTAGTGAGCGCCTGCTCAAAAAGGCTTGACGCTTCGCCCGTGAATACTGAATCCACGTCTCGGATTCTGCCGGTCGCCATTTTTTGGAATTTCTCCTGCGCCATGAAATGGAAGAACTGGAATATTCCGTTGTCCACGAAATTCTTGTGGGCTTTTGAAGTCAGGCGGACGCCCAAGTCGTCGTTCACTTCGTCAAAGAATTTGTGTCCATCCGGCCCCCATAAATTCTTAACCGCGTCTTCCTCCGCCATCTTGGCCTTACCGTTTGCGTCTCTTACAACTTTTCCAGTATGTTTTTCAAACATCAGGTATCTTATACCGCTGATTTCAGTATTGTTTAATTTCCTGAAGTCTTCCGCCTTTTTCCCCGTATACTCTAATATCTCTCCTGTTTTCGGTTCCACTTTCCAGGAGTCTACCATCCGCCAATCCTCGCCCACTTTTATGGCGTAACCTAAAATATTCCCCCTGCCGTCTAACACGCACTCTCTTACATGGTATTTCACGCCGCCCGAATTGTCCGCAACGTATCTCCCCCGCCTCGCCTCATGGTCTTTCGGGACTCCGTCGACGTCGTAAACGTGGTCGACTTCGCTTGAATCGCTCGCGTCTATCTTGAATCCTGTTCTCGCGTCATAGATGTGGCCTGCGTTTATGGATTTCATCGCGGAACCATTGGCGCCAATCTTTCTGTTGGCGAATGAAATGTAAATGTTTTCAAGCCAGCCCCCAAGATTTCCGGACAGAGTCAAGTCCGAGTTTGAATTGTCAAGCCTTTTCGTGAGTTCTCCGACCCTCCGTTTTAATTCCGGGTTGGCTTCAATGTATTCGTGAGTCCACTCCTCGGTTATTCCCTCAGCCTCCAGATTTTGTCTTTGCTCCATAATTATTCCATTCAGGAACTTTAGGACGCAGTCCGGAGTATACTCTTTGCCGGGTTTGGACTGGAATATGAAGTGGGGTTTTATCGCGCTCCACATATAGCTCATCAAATCCTTCTCTTCCTTTGGAAGCTCCTCGTTCATTTTCGCGGCCGTAAGCACTGAAGCGTAAACGTCCTTGTCCAATGCGCCGTGCGATGTCACCTCATTTCTCTTCGTACTGTTGTCGTGCATCCTCCACAATGTGATTGAATGAGTGTATAAGTAGGTTCCAAAAACCATGAAATGCGATTTCAACGACTCGTCTCGCCTCAAGGCTTCTACCTCTTCGTTTGTGAGCACGCTTCCAAGCGTGCGGTGTTTTTCAAGATTATCGCATACTGTATCCCAGATGTGGTCTCCGAGGGCTTTGGTGCCGCCCCTTGGATCGCCTTCAGTTTCTTTAGAATGCGTGAAACTCCATCCAGACACATGGCCCATGACAAACCGCTTGTTCAAGAGATTGGCGACGCTCCTACCCTCTTTATCCCTGAAGCTCATTAGAGCGTCAAAGTCCATGAACACGTTGTCTCCGACTTGCGTGTTCAAAAGCGTCATCACTCCCGCAGACGCAAGGTCTACCGCCCCGCCGCTCGGAGTCGTTATCGCGTGGACGGCACCCATCTCCCTGAGCATCCTCCGCCTCTCGATATCTGTGAATAACGTCAACATGGGGAAGGCCTGATTCATCTTCGCCCAGTCGACGGCAGTACCCGCCTCCGCCATGTGCGGCATCTCCTCGGCAAGCCAGTAACGCAAACCCCACTGGATAAAGTTTCCAAACCCTTCCTGGTCAATCGGCTTCAAATTCTTTCCGGCAGCGTCATCGCTATTCTCCCAACCGTACGTGATTCCCTCTCCCGTACAGTTGATGTTCAAGCCGATTGTCGGCTTCGGGTACTGGTATGTTGCGGCCAGTGCGGCAGCCTCAAGACTTTCTCCCGACAACATATCTCCGAGTGTGCTGGCGGTTTCAAGGGCTGAAGTATGCCGGCCCTCTGTCAGCCTGTCAAAATGTTTTGATATTGCTGGCGCTGGTCCGCTCATAATCGACCGCAAAGCTAGGTCGGCCCAGCCTTCGCCGTAAAGCGAGTTTTCGTCAACCGGCGCCTGCATTCCGTCAAAGCATGAGAAAAGCATTTCACTGACCTGCTCGTCTTCCATCCCTGATTTTTTCAAGGCTCCGATATAGGCGAGTCCGAGGTTTCTCGTGTTAGAAAGGAATTGGGTTTTGAAGGATTCGTCCATCGCCTCTAATTTTTCTAAGGATTTTTCCGCTGAAGCGGGGTCCAATACATAGTCTATGAACGCCTCCGTCAAAGCGTTCTTATGATTCAAAAAAGACGTGAGTTTCGCACGGTCTTCCTGGCTGAAATCTTTTTTCCGGGCTTTCACGTCATTCAAAAGGCCGTTTATAGTCGGGTTTATGTTGAAGTGCATCGCGTGAAGGGTCTCCTCATTCGCCGCCGCCCTCAGCTCGTCAACGCCCAAATCTTTGTTGAGGATTACCGCGCCTTCCCCGCTGAACGGGTCGTATAGTCCTCCGAACAAAGTTCCCGCAGGGTGTTCTATTCCTCGGGATTCGATTGTCTTGGAGTCTTCGGCCAGAATCTTGATGGAGCCTGAAAAAAGCTTTCTGCGGAATTCCTGGTATGCTGGCAGTGCGCCCGCCGGCATCTTCACTCCGTTCACATTGTCTTCGCCGTATACTTCTCGAAGGCTTTTTGCAAGCTCTTTTGCCTTTTCCTTTCCGAAGAGTTCCTCAAGCTGCTGTTCCAAGGGCTTTGCGAAATCCTTGACTTCGGCAAGGCGTTCGGAAGATATTTCCACTCTCCTTGTTACCGGCGGGATTTTTTCTTTCTTTGCCATATCGACTTTTTACCCTCTCAACTCCAATTATATATGTTTAACACTGCTTTTTTAATGTAATTTAATATCTGTATTCAAGCCTCCTCAAAACATTTTCCGGATCCCCTCCAGCGCGGATTACTGTTTGCGCGTATCCCACAGCCTGCAGGTTTTTTTGCACAAGTTTTGCTAGATCCGCATCTTCTTGCGTGTTTGCGATTGTTTCGCTTTGCTGGAGGAGTTTTTTCGGAATCTGAAGGTCGCGCAATCTTTTTTCTTCGTCGGGAGTCAATGATTCCGTAGTAATCTGCCTGCATAATGTTACCGCCACATTGCTCAAAAGTTCGGTGTTGCGGTTTCTTATCATCTGTTCTGTTAGTATGTCTACGGGCTTTCTTCCTGAACAGTTTTTAGGGAACAAGAGTTCTGACGCTCCAAGAAGGCTTGAAGCCCTTATCATCCTGGCCTGATCGTCATCCCCCTTCCTGTCATAATAGTCTTTTAGGTATGCCACGATTACTTGTTGCTGGGCGCTGGCGGCATAATCGACTATGCTTCTTTGCTGGTTTAAGCCGAGTTTGTTTGAAAGGTATGCGAAGGTCCGTTGGATTTCAGGATGTCCTGCCGTGCTTTCCGGCACTCCGGCGCCCGGCTCTAGTAATGTTTCTCCAACGAGGTTAATTCCTGTGAGATGCTGGAATGCCTGCCTGTCGTTTCCTTCAATCGACAGCGCCCGGGCCTCATAGTTTATCGCCAGTCCTCTGTCCAAGTTTGAGGCGTTCGGATCTTTTTTGATTTGTTCAGTGAATTTTCTTGCTTGCCTTAAATATGGTTCGCAGACCCTTCTCGCGTATTCTCTTTCTTTTTCTCGCAGAGTTTCAATCTCCGCAGTCATCTTAGTGTATTCTCTCACGTCCTCCGGGCGGTTTGTGGGGGTTAGGCTCGTCTCCTGCGTCAGGGGGCTAATGAGTATGGTGTTGAGCCTGCCGTTTTTCACCATGAATCTTTTTGAAAGATTGTATTCCGCCTCATCTGCCTGCATCCTGTATCTTTTAACTTTTTTGTCGGATTCGGCAACGTCTCTTGCGAGTGTGACCGCAAGGTTTGCTGCCCTAAGCCTATACTGGATTTTGTATTTTGGGTTTGGATGCGTGTCTAAATCCGCTTGGATATAGTAGTTTAATGCCAGCTCTGGGTTTCCATCTAATACTGCTTCGTTTGCCGCGAGAAGTTGTTTTTCTAGTTTTTTAGGCATTAGTCTTGTGTCTTGTAGGGGGTTGATTTGGCCTGGCCCCAGCTCGTCAAGCGGGTTTTTTTGTGGTGAAGGCTTGTTTTTTTGCGAGAAGTCTGTGATGCGCGCCATGGTTGTTATTATTACCTGCAATACAAGTATATAAAGCTTTCGAATATTGTTCAAATACTTGTTTTGTGGGGTTGAATGCCACCCTCCAAACCACTTCTCTCCTATTTTAAAAGCCGGTTTACACCGTTTATGAATGCTGTGACTGAGGCCATTATAACGTCTTCGTGGACTCCGCGCGCCATTGTGCTTCCCCCGCCCCTTCTGACCTTTATTGTGACGTCTGCAAGGGCGTCAGAACCGCCGGTAATCGCGTCAAGATGATACTCGTCAAGCGCAATCTCCTGATCTCCAATCGCCGTTTTAATGGCGTTTAGGGCGGCGTCAACAGGGCCGACACCCTCGTCAGAAGCCTTCTTCTCCTTGCCCTTGATTTTGAGTACAACTTCGGCCTTCGGATTCTTTCCGAGTTGCGTCTGAATCTTCAAATCAGACAGCTCGACAATCCTCTCCCTCTTACCAGTCATCCCCAGCAAGTCTTCCGCAATCGCGACAAGGTCTTCTTCAGCAACCTTCTTCCCCTTGTCGCCAAGATCCTTAACCTTTTTCGTGATTTCACGGGCCTGTTCCTCGCCGACCTTGATGCCGAGTTCTTCAAGCTTGCCCCTGACTCCATGAGCCCCGACAAGCTTGCCCACCACCATCTTGCGTTTGGCGCCAACCATCTCAGGGTCAATAGCCTCGTAAGTCGAAGCATTCGCCATCACTCCGTGAACGTGGACTCCCGACTCGTGGGCGAACGCGTTCTCCCCGACTATCGGAAAGTTCGGCATAACGCGAATGTTGGATTTCCTCTCCACAAGCTTTGAAGTCTCGAAAATCTTTCTCGTGTCGATTTTCGACTCTATCCCGTAGATTAGCTTGCACGCCATCACAACCTGCTCAAGATCCGCGTTCCCGGCTCGTTCTCCAAGCCCGTTGACTGTGACGTGCGGAATCGTCGCTCCCGCGTTGACCGCGGAAATCGTGTTGGCGACAGCCATCCCAAAATCATTGTGGCAGTGTACTGCAAGAGGCGTCTTAATCTCGCGGCGAATCTCCCTGACAAGATACTCCATCGCGGCGGGAGTCATTACGCCCACAGTATCCGGAATATTGATGTGCGCAACCTTCATCTCCTGAGCCATTTTACATACTTCGACAAGATAGTCGAATTCCGTCCTGCACGCGTCTTCAGGCGAAAAATGCACTTTAAAACCCCGTTCAGCCACATATTGGATTGACTCTCGCGCCCGCTCCAAAATCTCCTCACGGCTCATCTTGAGCTTGTATTTCCGGTGTATCGGGCTTGTCCCGATGAATATGTGTACGAGGTCAACGCCTGCGTCCATTGCGGCGTCCATGTCTTTTGGAACACACCTTGCTAAACCGCAGACTTTGCTTTTGAGCCCCATTTCGGCTATAGTCTTGACTGACTTGAATTCTCCCGCACTTGACACGGGAAAGCCGGCTTCAATAAAGTCTACTCCAAGGTTTGATAGGGCTTGCGCTATCTCGCACTTTTCCTCAACAGTCAGGGATACGCCGGGTGTCTGCTCTCCGTCCCGAAGGGTCGTGTCAAAAATCTGAATGCGTTCCGGCTTTTCCGCCGACATGACTTTTTTGTCATACCAAAACTGGTCAATCTCTTCCATCGAATTTAACACCAAATTGAATGTATATTGAAGTGTTTTCAAAACTAAAGAATAGTTTTTTTAAGAAAATCCTTGCACGCGAGCCATAAACTATGTTAAGCTAAGTCTACGCCCGCTGCCTAAGCAACAACAACAATAACCGGCTTCCGCTAAAAAAATCGCTTCCGAAATCGACCGTTGGAAACCAGCATTCACTCATTGCAAAATAGTATGCGCAGGACAAGTATAAAAAAGAGAAGATTATGTGGGGTAAAAAAAGAGGGTTCTCACTCCAGCTTGTCTGGAGTGATGTTGTCGCCGTGTTTTTCAAGAGCCTCCTCAAGCCTCTTCTTCTGTTCGTCGAGTATTTCGAAAACGCGTTTTGGAGTGTCTGAAACCCCATTGTAGACTTCCTGTATCCTCCTGTTCTTTTCAAGGAGTTTTGATACTCTTATTGTGAACTGGCTGTCGTACATCTCTTTTGTGTAGTCGAAGCTGAGGTTGTCTTTGAAGAGTTTCTTCAAGTCCGCGTATTTTGGGATTATTCCGGTCGGAGTCTTGATTCCTTCGGCTTCACCGTGGACTCTCATGTCCATCCACTTGAGCCACACCCGCTTGTCTTCCATGCCGGAAACATAGTTTCCGTCCGCATCCTTGAGGAAGTAGTTTACCGAATAAATTTTTGGCGGTTTTTCTGCTTTCGCCCCCAAATCAAGATTGTCTTGTATGTATCTTCCAAGCGGTATTGAGAGGAAGTCCATGTTGCTCATGGCATTGAATTTCCTGACTCCTTCCGCGCCAAGCGTTGCCGCGGTTGTTTCGCTTTCGATTGACGCTCCTTTGGCAATGATTCCCTCTTCAAAAGTGAACGCCTCCTCCACTGGGACTGACGTGTCTGAATCTCTGCCGCCGTAGATGAAACCGCCGACTGTGACTCCAGCAGGTTCGTCTGCGAGCTCGTCCTTGTTGTCGAGCTCTGAAATAGCGAGCGTATACCTGGCGTTCTTGTGCGACGGGTTCACTTCCTTCCCGTCAGGACCCTTCATGCCCCGCTTGTATTCGCCGGCGTAGTTAATTCCATCGTCCGGAATATTTCGGTCTCCTCCAAGCCAGTATGGGACTCCGTCATTGACGAGCACGTTTGAGAATATTATCTCTCGCTGTGTGGTCAGCGCCTTGTGGATTATGGGGTCATTTTTGGAGTTGACGTCTTTTATTATCCCGAAAATCCCTTTTTCAACGTTAACCGCCCTGACCTCCCCGTCAATGACGCGAAGGTATGCTATGTCGTCGCCGACGATTGTTTCTCCCCTTACCATGGATGTGGATGTTTTTCCGCACGCGCTTGGGAATGCGCCTGTAAAGTAGGTTGTACGGTCTTTGTTGTGGACGCCCATCACGAACATGTGCTCGCAAAGCCATCCTTCCCGCGACCCTCTCCTTATCGAGAACCTCATCGCGAGTTTTTTCAATCCGATGGTGTTTCCGCCGTACTGGGTGTTTGCGGAGTAGGTTATGTTTCCTTCAACGTCGATGTAGACTCTCCTCTTGTCGATGTTTTTCGACGTGTTTCTCTCTGTCAGCTCTCCCGCGCTGTGGACGAACTTGAAGAAGTCGTCGCCCGCGCTCTTTTTGAATTGCTCGTATCCGGGACGGAAGAGTATGGTCTCGTTGTGGACTACGTAGGCGGAGTCTGTGAGCTGGACGCAGGGTATTGAGAATTTGGAGTTGACTGGTCCGAGGGTGAAGAACATTATGTACATGGTCTTGTCTTCCATGATGTTTTTCATTATTTCCTTGACTTCCGCCAGTCCGGCCTCCCGGCTTATCGTATTGATTTTCTCGATTGGCTTGGAGGACAGGATTTTCGTGTGTTCTTTGTCGCGGGCCTGGTCGAAGTAGGAGTCGAAGTGATATGTGTGGCCGTTGATTTTAAGCCTGCCTTCCTCTCCTTTTTCTACTGCGAATTCCCGTATTTTTTGTATGTCTTGCGGGCTGTCTGTTGCCACGAAAACTTCTTTCGGGTTTAGGTGGGCTAATTCTTGTTCTATGAATTCTAAAAGTTTTTTGTTTTTCAGCGCCTCAAGTTTTTCAAGTCCTTCAGCCCCTATTTTTTCCAGCATAAAGTCTCTGTTCATTTCTTGCACCTGCGAGAACGATTATTTGATTGAACAAACATAAAACGAGTTTGTTTCAAATCAAACATTTCTGTTACATGACTTTCGCGTTTACCACGCCGTCTTGCCCTGGCCTTGAAGTGACCTTGGCATGAATCTTCTTGCCGCCGACATCAACCTCAATCATCGCGCCTTTCGTGATGATGTTTCGCCGTGTGTAGTCTTTGCTGGCCGGATTGTCTTTTACGACAAGAATCTTGCCCTTCTCAGGCTTGCCATGGACTAGAACGTTCGCGTATACTGTGCTTGAAAGCCTTTTTTTGACATTACCGCCTCTTGCCCTTCCCCCCCTTACAATTTTTTCGTCAATCGCGGTTTCCGACGGCATTGAGCCCTGATGCATCTTCCTCTTCTTATGAGCCCTTGTCTTTACCCTGTGATACATTTTCGAAATATATAAGAGACATACTTTAAAAAGCAATGTGCGGGATAGTGGCGTTTTTATACTATTTCTACGTATTCTTTGGGTTGATTTATGGAAAAAAAATTCGGTTTGATGGCGCTGGGCGTCCTTCTAATCATCACTTGCCTGGCGTTCGACGTCTTCAGCCTGGTGTAAAAAAACAGGGGCCGGCAATTATTCTGAAGCCATCTTCCGGCGTTGCTTTAGCGCGGCCTTGACTAGCCCTGAAAATAACGGTGCCGGATTCTCAAGCCTTGACTTGAATTCCGGATGGGCTTGCGTGGCGATAAAATAAGGGTGTGATGGAATCTCGGCAAGCTCCATGAGATTCCTCTGCTCGTAGACTCCCGAAAACAGAAGTCCGTTTTTCTCAAGAATCTGTATGTAGTCGGGATTGACCTCCCACCTGTGGCGGTGGCGTTCATCAACAATCTCAGACTCGTAAAGCTTGTGGGCGATACTGTCTTTTTTGATTTTGCATGGGAATGAGCCAAGCCTCATGGTCCCGCCTTTAGAGTGGACGTCCTTCTGTTCCGGAATAAGGTCGATTACTGGATAAGGCGTTTTTTCGTCGGTTTCCGTCGTGTTAGCATTCTTGAGCCCGCAAACGTTTCTCGCATACTCGACGACAGCCAGCTGGAATCCAAGACAGATTCCCAAAAAAGGCAGGCCGTTTTCCCGAGCATAGGTTATCGCCTTAATCTTGCCTTCAACACCCCTGCCTCCGAATCCCCCCGGCACTATCATGCCGTCCAGATTCTTATAGTCTTTGGCACTCGCCGTCTCGCTTTCAATGAATATGTTGTTTACAATGCATCCGTTGGCGGCGCCTGCATGCTTTAAAGACTCTTTTATGCTCAAGTAAGCGTCTTCGAGTCCAGTGTATTTTCCGATGATGCCTATGTTGACTTCTTTCTTGGCCTTCATAATCTTTTCGACAAGATGATCCCACTTGAATGTGTAGGGCGGTCTTGACTCGAGGCCGAGTTTCTTGATTATGATGCCTCCCAAATCCTGTTTCGTAAGCTCGATTGGAAGTAGGTATATGTCCGGCAGGTCCGCATTGCTGAGGACGTCGTAGGGGTTGAGCCCGCAGAATAGCGCAATCTTCTTTTTGGTTGATTCCGTCAGCGGCTCCTCGCATCTTCCAAGTATTATGTCCGGCTGGATGCCCAACGCGAGAAGTTCCTTGACGCTGTGCTGTGTGGGCTTGGTCTTCTGCTCTCCGGAGAGTATGACTGGCACGTAGGAAAGGTGTATGAATAGCATTTCATTACCCTTCTCCCGCTTCATCTGGCGCAATGCCTCGATGAATATCCTGTTTTCCATGTCTCCGACGGTCCCGCCGACTTCTATCAGGACTATGTCCACGTCGGTTTTTCCGGAATTGAATCTTTTAATCCTGTCTTTTATCTCATCGGTTATGTGGGGTATTATCTGGACTGTTTTGCCCAAGTATTCGCCCTTCCGCTCCTTGTCTATCACAGTCTTGTAGACCGAGCCTGTCGTAATGTTGCTTGCTCCAGTCAGGTTTTCGTTGAGAAAACGCTCGTAGTGTCCGAGATCCAAGTCAGTTTCGCTTCCGTCGTCGAGGACGTAGACTTCCCCGTGCTCGTAGGGGTTCATTGTGCCGGGGTCGACGTTCACATATCCGTCAATCTTGAGTGGCGCGACCTTGTATCCCCTGTCTTTGAGTATCCTTCCTATCGAGGCTACCGCCACGCCCTTTCCAAGGCCGCTTAATACCCCCCCTGTTACTACGATGTATTTCACTTAAAGCCAAACCCCCATGCTGATGTTAAAATTAAGATGTTTGTGTATAAAAGACTCTGATTGAAATCCTAAACCGTCCCGTAACTTATCCTACGAAGATGGGTCGTTGGCTTATGTTTTTTGGGAGGGGGAGCGGACGGTATGGCTTGTCTATCACCTGTTTTTTCAGCTCCTCCTCAAGCTGGACGAGGGTCATGAGCTTGTCTTCTTTCACTCCGCGAACGCGTACTGAGAGGTTTCCTGAATCCTTCTCTTTTTCACCGACAACGAGGATGTACGGCACCCATTCAGTCGACGCCTGCCTGACTCTTTTTCCGATGCTTTCGTTTCTGTCGTCGATGTCGGCGCGGATTTTCCCGCACTTTAGCTTGTCCGCGATTTCTTCAGCGAACGAATAGTATTCTCCGCTGACTGGAATCAGCCTGACTTGAGTCGGGCAAAGCCAGAGTGGGAGTGTCGGAGTCTCGCCTTTTGCCATCTTCATTGCCGCCTTCTCCAAAAGCGCGTATATCGCGCGTTCTATGGCCCCGGACGGCGAGCAGTGGAGGATTATCGGGTGTCCGAAGGTGCCGTCTGCTTTGGCGAACTTTATGTCGTAGCGCTCTCCGTTTTCAACGTCTATCTGGTCTGTTGAGAGTGCTGACGCCTTGTCGAGGGCGTCGACGAAATTGAACTCGTATTTGAGGACGAAGTAGAATATCCGCTCGTCCCACATTTCGATGAGGGCGGGTTTTCCGAATTCTTTCACAAGGTTTGTCACGAACTCTTTGTGCTCGCCATAGAAGTCTTTTGTGACTCTTACCGCGAGTTCGATGTCGCTTTTCTCAAGGCCTATCCCTTCTACTGTCCCAAGGCTTAGGCTGAAGCGTTTCTTGTATTCCTTCATCGCTTGGTCCAAGTCGGCGCATAATGCGTGGACGTCGGGCATTGTAAATGCTCTGAGCCTTCTGATTCCAGCAAGCTCTCCTGATTTTTCCCTTCTGAACGCGTATCTCGCCAGCTCGTATAATCTTAAGGGAAGGTTTTTATAGCTTATGGTCGCGTCATGCGCCATGAGGAATTGTCCGAAGCATGCGGCGAACCGCATGAAAAAGTTCTTGTCGTCTGATGTGATGGTGTATTGGCGGGCTGGGAACCTGTTCAAGTATTTTGAGAGTGTCGGATGCTCGAAGTCGTACATGAGTGGTGTTTCGACTTCTACTCCACCGTAGTCGAGGACCCTGTCAGTCACGAATTGTTCTAAAAGGGCTTTCATCATCTTTCCCTTGGGATAGAACCTGAAGTTTCCGGCGTCGCTCGCAGGCTCATAGTCTACGAGCTCGAGCTTCCTCATCAATTCTATGTGGGGCGGCTTCTTGTCCACTGCGCGAGACTTGGTCTCCTCGTAAACCGCGAATTTCCTAAGGTTCGGGCAGTTTGAGTAGTCGAACTTGTCGACGTCGTGGAGAGTTCCGTCGGGCGTCATGATATGCCAGAAACTTTTAATCTTATCCTCTTTCCTGAGGGCTTCGGACACGTCTTTTGAGGCTTCAGCCTCTCCCGCCCCTTCTGCCGTTATCGTCCGTGAAAGCTCGCTTAGGGGGTGTCCTTTACAGCGCAGTTCGAAGCTTTTATACCATCCGAACGGTGCCTTTAATGCATTGTATTTTTTTGAGACTTTCTCGTAGGTTTCGTCCAAGACTTTTCTCGCGACATCAAGGGAGGACAGGTCGCTTGAAAGGTGAGCGTAAGGATATACTACAATATTTTCGACTTTGACTTGTCCCGCCATCTCGTCTATGACTTTTACAAGCTGGTCGACTACTGCGCTTGGGTTGGTTTCATCGGCTTTTTCTACCGCCATGAAACAGACAATGCACTCGTCCAGCCTTCTTCCCTTCTCTGTGATTTCCTCCGGATTCTTCACCGCCTTCTTCTGAGCCAAAAAAGCGAGGTAGTCGCAATGTAGTAGTAAAACGCGCATGATGGTAATCCTTAATGAATTAAGAAAATAAAAGGCGAATGAGTCATCAATTAAGTTGAGTTTGAACGGCTATAATCTGTTTGTTTGAGATGGTTTTAGATGGAGTCCCAGAAGTCTTTTATTGTCTGCCACCCATATCCCGCCATTTTAACTATAGTATCTGTTGTGTGGGCCGCAATCTTTTTTATTGGATTGGCTGGTGGTTGGATAATTGCATTAACTTCATTCATAAATTCTTTGTCTTGCTTATAGTCTTGGGTGGCAGTAACCCATGCTTCACCTGAACTTAACTTTCCAGTGTTAATTAGTTTTGGTAAGACAAACTCAGCGTATTGAAGTCTCTCTGTTCTAGGTACTTGCTGGATAAACTCTCGGACTTGCTTTAACTCAGCTGTCGTATAGAATCTTCTGATGGTTGGAGGGACCAATGTCAGAGGGTCGGGGAATTTTTCATCATCTTCGTATCCATTAAATGCTTCTTCCCCTTTTGAACCTCTTAACGAATATACGAATCTTGCCCTATCAGCTCTAGGGATTAACTTCATTAGCTTATAATATTCATTCCAGGCGTTGCTTGATTCGAACACACAGTTTTTGGTTAGTCCTTCAATAAAATCCCGTCGCTCCCCCGCAGATACTAGTCGAATCGTTTTATGATAGTTTATTGCATGAGTATTGAAATCATCTGATGTCGTTATGGATCTTGTTTTTATCAGCCAGGGCATTACAATTCCCGTAAACCATCCTCTTTCATCTGGTGGGAGTAGTTCTATGCTTTCTGCGTATTTGTCAAAGTCACTTTGAGTTGTTAAAACTCCGGTTTCTATCAATGCGGGCAATAATTGTGTTTTTTGCAAAACTCTTGAAAAGGACAGTGAATCCTTCAAGTCTGATTCTGTCTTAATCAAACCAACATCCTGCTGGATTTTCATGATAGCTAATGCATAGTCCACCCCGTCTTTTGGCATTAGCGAAAGTATTCGGACATAACTTCCAGCGTAATCCCTTAAGTCGCCCCCGTCTTTTACTGCTCCCGCTTTACTTAACCTTGGGAGGATTTGGCTAACGTAGTCTTCGGATTCTATTGGAAACATCCTAATGGCCGGAGAAGCTATTTCTTGTATTGCTAGATGTATTGTTTTTTTTACATGTGGGTCTTGTTCCACTTCCAGCTGATGGAATAGTGGTTTTAGCAGGCTTGCATGTCCTATCTCCCCGAGCGTGTATGCTTCTCTTCTTCTTACGGACTCGTCTGGGGATGCGAGTTTTTCTATGTGTGGTTCGAGCCGTTCTCCCTCGAAGAGTTCCCGCCGGCTCAGGCAGTTTATGAAGTGCTCTTTGTAGGCGCGCGTGAGGACTCCGATAGCAAGCATCTCCGCTTGACTTAGTCCGGATTTTGCCTGTCGCGCTGGCTTTTCCCCCCTATATTCTCGTTCTGGTGTTTCCAGCAGTGTTTGGGCTTGCTGGTCTGTTATCATTACTCCTGCCGTGCTTTCCGGTTCAAGCATGAGTTTTGCGAACTGTTTGCTGAAGTTGTCGAGCCTGCCGTGGATTTCTACGGATTTTTGAGGGTCTTTCACCCATGCTTGCGCGACTTTCCTAAGCGCCCACGCGGTCGCAGTATATCTTGCAATGTCTGGAACCATGTCGAGCCTGAGTATCTTTAGGTTTTCCCCCCTAATTTGCCCTGAAAAATCATGGTATCTGCGTTCAAGATATCCGCAGCATTCCTCCATAAGAGCTTCCATAGACACTGGCGGTTTGTCACCTTTTGATTCAAACAGCATTATTGTCTTGAATGGTATGCTGTCTGCATAGATTTGTCTTGCATTGTATCCTATATCCTGCAGATAGTTTCTCTGGCTTGTTTCTCCAGTGGGAGACACGACAACATACGTCCTATCAAAGACTGTCCTGAGGTCTCGGTCGTGGTGTAGGGTCGCGCCAAAAGGCGGACAATTGTAATGTCTGCCCGCGTAAGCTTGGGAATACGAAAATCCGGGGTTAATGTGTGCTTCTAATTCCTGCAGTCCTCTAGTGGTTCCCTTTGCATGCGGATTGCTTTTCCTCTCCACTTCGTGCCCGCATTCGTGTCCTACAATGAAGTTTGGCGACTGTAATACCTCTTCAGCGAATCGTTGAGTGAAGTTGAGTTCCCCATCTTTGATTCCGGAACTACCCTCCTCAAAAGATGTTCGGACTTCCACCTTCAGAAGTTTGTTCCATGCTTCGACTGTTTTTTGTATTTGTTCGACTGTTTTCGGGTTCCATCTTTTTTCCGCGGCTTTTCTCGCGCCCTCGGGTGTCGCCCCCATCTGGTCGATGAAGACCCGGACAATCCTATCGAATTCGTCCTGGCCTAATTGGTGCGGGGTTATTTGACTGAATTCTCTGTCCGGCAGTTTTCGTATCTTTTTGTCCTCTTGTCGTTCCTTCATCTATTTTGCCTCCTGGTTTAGAGGACTCCTTTAAGTTGGGTTTCGAATGCTTGGAGCAGTGAGTCTGCGTTGAACATTTTTTTGCGTAGTTTTGCCATTATTTTTTCGGCTGTTTCCGGGTCTTTCTTTTTTATGGATGGCACAAGGTTGACTGCTGCTACCTGTATCGCGTAATCATCGTGTTCTGCGAACTCAAGCGCAGTTTCTACTACGTCGTTTGGCTTTGCCCGTGCGATAAAACCCATCGGCGACAATACGTTCGGAAGCTCTCGCTGGATTCCGAATGGATCATTGTTTTTGACTACTATATACGCTTCTTTTTTTAGTATTTCCAACGCTTGTTCTGGGTGTTCCTGTCCCATTATGCCTATCGAGGTTAGTAGTATTTCTCTCGCATTTTTTGAGTCTCCGACGTGTTGGTTGTAGAATTCAATTAGCTTGTCGGGGTGTGTTTCCCCCAATACTCCAAGTCCGTGGCCGATTGAAAAGTTGTCGCCCTCAACCCCAAGATTTTCCGCGAATCTTTTTAATGATTCAGAGGGTCGGGTTTTTCCGACAAATCCCAATGCCATGAGGGCATTTATCTTTTTTATCTTACTGGTTGATTTGAGTGCATTGTCAATGGTTTTTAATGCAACGTCTGCGTGTTTTTTGCTTAACCTCTCAAATGCTAGGGCGGTTACGGTCTGGACGTATGATGACTCGACGTCAAGTAGTTTGTCGAGTTCAGCGCATACCTGTCGGGGATGTTCGATGCCAACATCGCCGAGGGCCCAGCCTATCCTGTTGTTTACATGCCATATCGCCCCACGTAGAGGGTATTTGTCTGGTGTTTGAGCGTAGTGAATGAGGAGTGGCAGTATCTTGTCCGGATGGCTTTTTCCAATCTCGGCGAGGAATCCTATTCCCAGCCCTTTTTCCTCTGGCCGTGAGTATTCGCCCAAGAGTGGTGTTGAGTTGGGGTCGAGTAGGGGGTTCACGGCCTCTATCATTTCGTCTGGGAACAGGCGTCCATAGTATTCGACTTCGCCTATCATATTGTACGCATCTAGCGGGTTTTTCAGGCGGGCGGCGATTATCCTCATTGTTTTGGCCGGAGTTTTCGGGGCTAGTCCCCTGAGTCTTTCGATAAGCCTGCTTGGGAATGATTGGAATGTAAGTCCGGCTTTTTCTAGGTTTGCGCCGATGAGGTCTACTGCTGTATCTGGCTGGTGTTTGCCTATAATGTCTATTATGGCGAGGAAGGCTTGTTGTCTTACCTCGAGTTCTGCGTCGTCGTTGAGGAGTTCTTCCAGCTTGTTTAGGGAACTGAATTCGCCCATCGCTCCTGCGGCTTCCACCATTGCCATCCTCACTTTTTTGTCCTGGCTTTTGAATTGCTTTTCTATTTTTGGGAGCGCGTCTTTCGCCTGTCGGCTTTCCGCATTCTTTTTTATTATCTCTGAAACGGCGGTGGATATGGTCTCAACGATTACTGCGTGTTCGCCTTCAACTGGCGATTTTTGGGTTTCTGCCTCAAGAAGGTTCAAAAGGGGTTGAAGCCCGTTGACGTGGCCTATTTCTCCGAGAGTGTATGCTTCTCTTCTTATTATGTATTCGTCGGGGGATGCGAGTTTTTCTAGATGTGGTTCGAGTCGTTCTCCTTCGAATAGTTCCCGTCTGCTCAGGCAGTTTATGAAGTGTTCCTTGTATGCTCTGGTTAGGACGCCGACCGCCATTGTCTCCTCGTTTGTGAGGCCAGCCTGTGTCGGGAAGGTGGGGGTTGGGCCGGCGTATTCTGCCTGTGGCATGACGATAAGGCTCTTAGCCTCGTCTTCGGTCAGGGAGACTCCTAACCCTCGCTCCGGTTCTGTCAGTAGGGCCCCGAACCTTTTAGTGAATCCGTCGAGACGCTCATTCAATTCTCTGGATTTAGAAGGGTCTCTTATCCATGCTTGCGCGACCTTCTGCAAGCCCCATGCTGTCGCCGCGTATCTCGCCATGTCTGGGACAAGCCCAAGCCAGGTTAGTTTCGTGTTTTCCTCCCGTATCTGGCGTGACACTTGATTGTAGAATCTTTCAAGGTATCCGCAGCATTCCGTCATCAATTCTTCCATCGAGACTGGTGCCTTCGGCTCCCACTCGTATCTTCTGGACTCTTGAAGCATTACCGTCTTGAATGGAACGCTGTCGGCATAGATTTGTCTTGCATTGTATCCGATATCCTGCAGATAGTTTCTCTGGCTTGTTTCGCCGGTTGGAGATACGACAACATACGTCCTGTCAAAGACTGCCCTGAGGTCTCGGTCATGGTGTAGTGTGGCTCCGAACGGCGGGCAACTGTACTTTCCTTTTTTCTCGTCGAAACCTGGGTTTATATGTGCTTCCGATAATTGTAGTCCACGTGTCGTTCCTTCGGCTTGAGGGTTGTTTTGTCTTTCGATTTCATGTCCGCACTCGTGTCCTACAATGAAGTTTGGCGATTGCAGTACTTCTTCCGCGAAACGTTGGGTGAAGTTGAGTTCTCCGTCTTTGATGCCGGCGCCGCGCTCTTCAAAAGATGTTTTGACTTCGACGCCTAATACCTTGTTCCAAGATTCGACTGTTTTTTGTATTTGATCGACTGTTTCAGGCTTCCACTTTCTTTGCGCGGCTTTCCTTGCTCCATCGGGCGTCGCACCCATCTGGTCGATGAAGACGCGGACGATACGGTCGAACTCGTCCTGGCCTAACTGGTGTGGAGTAACTGCCTGAATCTCTTTGTCTGGAGGTTTCGGGATCCCAGAACTTATTTGCCTGTGTTTCTTCATTTGGTCCGGCCCCGTTCTTTTTTATTTATTTCAGTTATTGCATCTCCATACTCATTCATCTCGTTAATTCCGGGAATGTTTACAGATTTATTGTGTAGCTTCCACAGATATGGTAGTGCGGCAGGGTCTCCTATTTTTCCTAGAGCACCTGCAGCAGATGTTCTAACGAGCCGGTTATCATCATCAAGGGCCTTGATCAATAGGGGAACTGATTGGTTGGCCTCAAGCTTTCCTAAGGAGCTTGCGGCAGATGCCCTCACCCTCCAATTTTCGTCTTCTAATGCATTGGTTAGTGGTTCAATAGCGTTCGCATCACCCATCTCTCCCAATGCGGTGGTGGCCTCATCCATATGTTGCGTTTTCATCGCTTTAACCAATGAGTTAAACGCTTCTTCACCCCCAATTCTACCCAATGATTCTGCAGCAAATCTTTTCATCTCGCCTTTTCCGTTTTCCACTGCATCGACCAATAACGGAACGGCTTTAGTATCTCTTATACTGCCCAATGACCGTATGGCTTTTTCCCTGTCAATTATGTCCTCCTCTGGATTCTCCAATATTCTCTTTAAAAATTGGGCTGCCATATTACTGTCAATGTGGGTCAACGCCTCGATTGCGTTGAACCTATCAGGTCCAGATTTCATTGAAATTTCAACTAATGGGTTGAGTGCCTTTTTATCGCCTTTTTTTCCCAACGCCCTGATAGCCAGCCACCTCCACGTTTCATCAGAGTCTTCCTGAGCCATCTGAGATAGTACTCTTATTGCATAATCCCCCCCTGCTTCACCCAAAGCTTCTATTGAACTAAATGTTGATTCCCAATAACTATGTTGTTCATGATAATTGATTGCACTACTTTCTGCTAAACGGTAATATCCCCCCCCTTGGACTAACTGGGCCAGTTCCTTTGCTGCTTCATCACTTCCAACATTACCTAATGCCTTAATGGTAGCCTCTCTAAGACGATTAGAATTATCTTTTAGGAGAGGAATTAAATGTGGAAGGGCTCTCGAGTCACCTAACTCGGCCATTAAGTGGATTTCCCTGATTTTTTGTCCTTCGTTTCCATCCAGCAGTCTCTCGAAGTGCGGTCTTAGGTCGTCTTCTTGGATGAGTTCTTTACGGCTTATGCACGCCATAAAGTGTCTTTTGTAGGCGCGCACCAGTATGGCTATTGAATTAACTTCTTCGGGCTTTAATCCGGATAATGGTAGTTTTTCGGAATCTGACTCCTCAAACTTTTTCCTAAGATGTTTGATTCTTTCATCTTGTTGTGCTACTGGTGTTTCTCTTATTTCGAGTATTTCATCGCGTTGCAGACTTGGATGTCCAAAAAGATTCAAAAACCTATTGCTCCAGTCCCGTAGTTTCTTGACCTTATCCTCGCTCTGAGCCGTGTCCGGTATTTCTTGCGCGAGGTATTCCATTGCCCATGCAGATGCTGCGAAGCGTGCGATTGCGGGTATCAGGTTTTTGGGTACTTGTCCTGTGAGCACGCCCTCTTTTGTAATGTTGTCGTACTGGTCTTCCAGGTAGCCAAGGTACTGGCTAGTTAACGTGCCTATTGTCAGGGGTTTTCCCTCGGTGTCGCGTATCGGGGGTTCTTCTTTTAATTGTCGTATCGAGACTTCTTTGAATCCGATGCTGTCACAGTATATCTGCCGTGCGTTATATCCTATAGCGTATTCTAGGCCTTCTTTTCCAAAGAATTCACCTTCATTCTTCTGGTGGTATTGTGTGAGAGAGAATGGGGGCATCCCATACTTTTGGTGTTCAAAGCCCTTCATTATATATGTTCCACGATAATGTTCGTATGCCCTAAACTGTTCGATAGTCCATCCCGTGTTCTGGTGTTCAATGCAGTGTCCGGCCTCGTGGAATCCGATGACGTGCGGCGCCCTCTTGAACTCGGAGGCGAGGACTTGGGTGAAATTCACTTCTCCCTCGGCGGTCCCACCGCCTTTAGTGTCGTCGAATGTAGTCGGGATTTCTATATCCAGGGCCCGACCGCATGTGGCGATAACATCGTTTACAAAATCCCTCTCTTTTTTGCCGGCCCACCCGTGTTCGACAGCTTTTTTCGCTTGCGGCAGAGTAACCTGAACGCCAACTCGCCCCATCTCGTCGGCAAGCGCTCTGGCCTGTGCCTCGAGTTTGCCTGAAGTGATATCTTTTAGGGGGATGTTTTCTGCAATTCCTAGTTCCTCAGGCCTTGCACCTTCTTTTGGTGTTTGTCTGGGCCTCCTGGTCTTGTCCCTCATCTTTATTCGATTTCTTGTGCGAGTTTTTTTAGTTCTGTCATGGTTTGTCGTATGGTTTTTCGGTGGTTTTCTATTAGTCGCGTGTCTTGCTGGTCTTTGGTTTTTTTGAGTTCGTTGTAGAGTTCGCTTCTTAGGTGTAGCCAGGGTATTGCGGGAGTGTATTGGTGTTGTTCGTCCGATATGTTTGCGCCCAGCCACGGTCTTGTCTTTGTAAGATATTTGTTTTCTCCTTTTCTCGGATTGTATTGGTCGTCGTTGACGACGAGTCCTGCATAATGGAGGTGTTGGAATCCGAGTTTTTCGAACACGTTTTCTATAGCCTTGAATGTCCTGCCCCTGTTGACGAATTCCGTGATTATGAGTATCGGCTTGTCTCGGAAGCTCAAAAGGCTGTTGGGGCTTATGCTTCCGTCCTCCCTGCTCCAAAGGTGTTTGAGGCGGTCTGAGACTTCAAGAACTCCTCCCCCCATTGCAAGCGGCAGTATCCTCTGGTTGCCGTGCTGCTCGTATTTGGTTTCAATGTGGACTATGCCTGGCGTGTCTACGAGAGAGTCTCCGAGCCCGTATACGCGCGGCACGTTTTCCGGCCCGTATAGTTTCTCCCAAGTCCATGCGAAGAAGTGTGCTGCCGGCTTCCCGCTTAGTCCGTCCGCTATTACTGCCTTCACTCCCGCATTGTGCGCCTCCCCGACAATGTATTTTATTGAACGCTTGAGGGCTTGCCTGTCGTCTTGGTCTGTGAGGACCTGGTATTCAGGAATCTTGAGCCGGCCCATCTCGTCGAACTCTTTGACGGGTATGGCTTCCAGGGCTTTGCGTGAAATATCGAGGAAGTCTTCGAACGTCAGCGGTCTTCCAAGTGGTTTGCGCATCATGGTTTATCAGCCTTCAAAATACGTTCCAATGTGGGCGCGCCCGTACCATTCTTCTGCCGACGTTGCCTTGGTTTCGGAGTACATTCCGGAGTAGACGAACTGGTTTCCGGAGGCGGTGTCGCCGGCCCCGGTCGGATAGAGTTTGCGGTCTCCGTAAATCCATTTCGGGGGCAGGAGTATGATGCTGTACCCCCCCTTGTTTTGGACGTATCCGTCTTCCACAAGTGACTTTATCAGTTCTGCAGCAATTTTCCCTCCTTCGTCTGGTTCAACATTCTTTTTGCCTGAAAATCCTGTTATTGTTTTGGAGTCCATGCCTGCCGTGAATTTCGCGGCGAAACTCATCATCTCGACAATAGCCTCCTGCTTCAGGTTTGGCGCAACGTCCGCTTCAGAAGGTTCTCCAGTCAGTTTCTTGTAAATCTGGTATTTCTGCCACATTCCCCCGACCACTTCCGCCCGCAAGTCTTCGGCCGACGCGTCTTTTCTAAGTATTACGTCGAAGTTTTGGCCGTGTATGTGAAGCCGTTTTAAGCCGAGTTTTTCCGTGATTACCATCCCGTTTTTGACTTGGGCTTCGCTTCCCTCATTATTATCCACGACTATTCCTTCTCCGTCAGCGCCTAAATGTTGTTTCAGCGCCTTCAAGACCAGTATGGTTTCCCCGTCGTTGAATGCCATGCTGTCGACAGTGTCCTTCAGCACGCCCGTCATGTAGGCGAGCTTGCTGAAGTCTGAGCTTATTCCTGAGAGTTCGGCGTGTGTCAATGCTCCGCCGGACTTGACGCCGTTTATCTGCGTCTTCATCAATTCGAATTGATCTGGCTTGACGTAGTGGAGGCCGTTGAAGATGACTTTCTTGAATGATTCCCCAATTGTTTTCAATTGTTTATCGTCTGTTATCGGTTTGCCTTTTTCGTCCACTATGAAGGAGCTTGGTTTTTCCGCAGGAACCCATTTGGAAGAGTCGGGATTGTCCCTTTTTGTGAATACTCCTGACGCTCCGACAATCATCCTCCCGTGGTCGAATGTCTGATAGTCCACTCCATTGAACTTGAACTTGATTCCCTGGCTGAACTCTATCGGATGGTTTACTTGCATTGGGTCGTCGCCAACATCTTTTGTCATTGGAAGCAGGGAGTCCATTCCATCAGACAGCAGTTTTGTCGAGAACCTTTTTATGTTTTCAGGCAGGGTTTCAGCCATCTGTTTGCTGTTGTGTTCCACAGCCAAAACAAACGGTTCCCGTGGAGTGTTCACGGCAATGTTCGCGGAAGCCCCCCCGCTATTGTCCTGGGGGCTGAGGATTTTGAAAGTTTTTTCAAGCCATGCGTCCAACTCCTTGTTTGCGACGCTCGTCTTGTCGCTTGTCGGCTTAATCATTCTTCGAATTATCAAGCCCATCACTTCGACTGCGTTTGACGCCTTTCCCGGTGGTTTTTCTGCGTCGACAATCCCCTGGATCTTTTCAACAGCATCTTTTTCCGTGGTTTTATCAAATTCTGCCGCCGCCTTCACGCCCGAGTCAATGAACTTTTGAACGTTACCCTGGGTTATAGTGTATGCGCGGTCGATGCAGGAGCCGTAAATACTCAATACAGGCTCTCCAACGGGGGGATAATCGTCTTGAATGCGCGAGAACCGGTTCGCCCATTTCCTGACGGCCGGCCCGAGCTTGAAACCACTCTCGCGCAAGGCTTGCGGGATTCTGCGCGACATCTCCAAGGCATCGCCTTCAGCCTGCAGTCCGCTTGGAGTTATGACGGCCTCAAGGCTTCTTGACAAGGCATTAGCGACTTGCGTGAAGGCTTGCGGGTCTTCATCAACGTTTTTTGTTAGAACAGTCTGTATTGTTTCGTCAACTGTTTTAGTTAATCCTTCCCCGTGATTCTCCAAGGCCTTTGCCATAACGCCCATGTTTAGCTCCTTTATTCTTGCAAGAGCGACGGCGGAGACAGCTTCGTCGCCGTAAGCATATGCTTTAACTAGCGTGTCGTTCGCATTCCGCAACTCCGGGCTGATTTTCCCCAACTCTTCGCCGAGGATGCCGAACTCGTCTCTCGTCCTGGCTTTTACTCTCGGACTAGTCAATATTTGCGCCATACCGCAGGCGGCCGTAATCCGGACTGGAACTGACTCGTCCCAAAGATGGCGTGAGAGAACCTTTAAATCCCTGTCTTTCGCGGCTTTTTGAATGCTTTTAATATCCTCCCGCTCCTGGAAACTCAGCTGCCGCCCGCCGAAATAAGACAAATCATCTGTCGGGGCGACCACAGAACCGGACTTAATATGAACTTGACGCTTCTCCACGTTGACCATTGTATTATATTACTAAACCGCGTGAATTAAAATACATTTAAAGCGGATTATGAG
>DSAL01000063.1 GCA_011380095.1 Candidatus Altarchaeales archaeon | reverse complement strand
GGTATAACATACAATTATTTTTTTTATTCTTTTTTTGTCCTTGGTTTTTTGTAGGGTGTGTTTTTGATTAACTCCATGAATTTATTCTCGTCCACCACTACTTCCCCGCCCAAGAATATCTCCTGTTTTTTTGTCGCGGTTCCGACTTCGACTACCGGACACTTGTGTTTGGCGGCTATCCCCACGACTTTTTCAACTTCACCGGCGGGAAGCGCTATCAGGTAGTTGCCCATGTAGCGGCTTATGTCCGGGTATGGGATGCTTGTCACGTTGACTCCCATCTGGCTTTTCAATAGCATTTCAGTCAGGTTTCCGAACCAGCCTCCCCGGCTTGCGTCTTTTGCCGCATGGACTTCAACGCCTTTTTCGAGTATGTCGAGGAATGTCTCAAACTTGGTTTTCGCCCGATAGCATCGTTCCCCGATGTCGCCTTCCACGACTTCTCCGAGCATTATTATCTTGTCGCCGTCTTGCACGCCTCCGTCGGCTATTGGTTTTCCGACGAGCCGTCCGACTACCGTGAACGAGACGCATGGTATAATGTCATTTTCAAGCTGGGTGTTTCCCCCGACCATGGGCACGCCCAAGCGTTCGCTTTGTTTTTTGATGTCTTCCGCGACTTCCGAAGCCTGTTCAAGAGAATCGACTTGCATGGAGTTGAGGGCGAAAAGCGGACGGCCCCCCATGACTACGATGTCGCTGCAGCTGTGGACGAGGCCGGTTTTCCTGCCGATCTTCATGGGGTATGGTCCTTCCATGTTGAATACCATGTCGTCGACTACGATGCAGTCGTCGCCCTGCTGTATTCCAAAGCTGAGCTTGTCGACCTTCTCGTCCATCCTCCAGAGTAGTTTGCGGATGGCGTTCGTCTCGCCGATATGGTTCAGGCTCCGTTCGATATCATACTTCATTTTTTTAGACTATTTTTTTTGCTTCAGTGGTTGTTCGCATCATCACGAATCAGTTCGCCCATCAATCATCACAAGCAGTTTAATGTTACGCCACGAGGCTTAAAAAACTTGGAATGTGTGCTTGAGTCCCGCGAAGCTGGACGAAACACACTACATGATACAAACTATGTTAACAGTTTGAGTGAAATGTTACACGCTTTAGCTTTAAAATATGTGATATACTAGAGTCTACCGGTTTTCGTATTCTTGGATTATACTGTACCATCCGCTCCAGTTTACTCCTCCATGGATTTCCACATGCCTGCAGGAGTCGTTTAGGCATGGGCTTTTTGTGTAGTCGTAGCCCGGGTATTTTCGTATCAGGTCTTTGTGGTAGAAGAATTTGTTTATGGAGTCTGCGCATTCTTTGCGTGGTTCTGGCCAGTCGGTTGTGAGGTCGCATACGCCGTACTGGTCTTGGGAGACGTAGTAGCCCCCCATCTTTTTCTTCAAATCCTCTTCGGCGGCAGTCATCTTGAGTTCGACTACAGGGTATTTTTCATGGTCGACGACGCTTAATTTTTTCGGAATCGGAGTGTGGTAGCCGAATTTTGTGTATTGCGTGAACTCGTAGAGTTTGATTCCCATAACGCCTGTTTTTTCGATGGCGCGGACTGTGATGTAGTTGACGGAGTCGTGGTCGAGGTTTCCGTGGTCGTAGGCGTGGACGTAAATCTTGTCTGGCTTGTAGTCTCGGATAATATCTGCGATCCTCCCCACGCTTTCGTCAATTCCAGTTTTTCCGAGCTCGAAGATGAAGTTGAGGTCGTCATAGCCGAGATATACTATGTCTCTTTTGGCGACGCCCGCAACAGACATTGCCTTCTCCAATTCCATCCGCCTCTGTTTTGCGTATTCTCGTGTTCCCCCGAATTCTGAGGGCGAACCGTCCGTGAACATCAGAATCTTCACATGATTTCCAGCCAGCACGTTTTTGATTATCACGCCACCAGCGCCGAACGTCTCATCATCCGGGTGGGCGCAGACAACAAGGATTTTTTCGCCGGTCGAAAAGCCGTTTAGGACGAATCCGGTAGCATAAATCAAGACTACTACTACTATGGTCGCCTGCAGAAAATCTAAAGTATTCAACAGTTTGAAACCCACTTTCTTTTTACGTGCGGTGTAGACTTCGGCGAGCGCGTAAAGAAGTGTTGTCGCCATCGCGGCCAGAATCCATCCTGAAATCTCGTTGAAGGCGCCGAGCATTCCTGTTATCTCAAGCGGTTTTACGATGAACAGGAAGTGGCCGAGGTAGATGTAGAGGCTGAAGAATCCGTACAGGCTCACGGGCTTTAGTTTCCCACCCCAGTTTTTCTCCTCCACAAGATGGTGCAGCAGAGTGCATGCGAGAGCCGATATCCCTATTATGTAAAATATCGTCGGCCAGTTTCTCTCGTAATAATTCGCAGGAAACCCGATTATCTGCAGGAGCATTGCTGTTGCGAAAAACAAGACTCCAGCCTGAAAAACTTTTTTGGATTCTCCGCGCGTGAACCATTGGATGAATGCGACGCCCGCCAAAAGCATGGGGGCCGCGCTCACGAGACTGAACCATCCGCGGAACGTCATGTTGAATAGCAGGCCGAGGATTGAGGCGGTTATTCCGCCTTCAAGATTGTAGGGAACGCTCCACGCAATCGATGTTGAAGACAAAACGTCTTTTAGCGAGTAGATGATGATTGACGCGAGAAGAAGCGTTTCTGACTTGAATCTTTTGAAAGAAAGTATTGATGCTATGACTACAGCCGCAAGTCCTATCCCTTGTATCGCCTCAGCCCACGTGAAATAGGCGTTTAGGCCGAACATGAACCATGTGAAAGGCAGGCTGATCAAAACATATATGCCGTATCTTCTGATTCCTTTCCACGCCAACGTAATCCCCGAGCATCCTTCATCCCTTCTTTTTTCCAGCATGAGCCAGACGCTCATTCCGGCGACCACGAAAAACATGTAGGGTGGCGGAAGCAGTGTCGGAATGTTTAGCGCGGGAATGTAGTATGGTTTTGAAGTGTAGACGCTCTTGTCCGAGAAGTATGTGAAGAGGTGGCAGACTACCATGTAGAGTAGGGCGAACCCGCGAAACACGTCGACATAAGCCAGCCGTCTGAAACCCAACTCTTGCGCCATTCTAAACATTAATTATCTTTGAATACAATTAAATACTCCATGCACTGGAGTACTACGACCGCCGAGGAGTGTGTTTCAAGAGGCGACAAGAAGGTCGTAATTGAAACGGGCACAAGCATCTCGGGCATCCCCCACCTTGGGAACGCGAGCGACATCATACGGGGAGAATGCGTTAGGAAGGCGGTCGAGCGCTCAGGATATCCGGCGGAACTAGTCTGGGTTGCGGACGATTCAGACCCGTTCAGGAGCGTTCCGAAGGGCATGGAATCCTTGAAGGAATATCTCGGCTATCCCGTGAAAGACATTCCAGACCCAGACGGCTGCCACGACAATTTCGTCGAACATTTCGCAAAACCCTTCCTCGAAAGCCTCAAATCATTCGGAGTAAAGCCGAAAGTCTATTCCGGAACCGAAATCTACCGCTCGGGACAACTGCTTGAGGAGATTAGGATTGTGATTGAGCGCAGAGCTGAAATCATCTCCATCCTCAACGAGTTCCGTGACACGCCGTTGGATGCGGACTGGATTCCTTGGACTCCGATTTGCGAGAAGTGCGGTAAGATTTCAAGTACGCGCGCGACTGCCGTTGACGGCGACAAAGTCTCCTACGTCTGCGAAGGCGCTGAAGTTAAGGGCGGGGAAGTCGCGGGATGCGGCCACCAGGGAGTTTCAGACATAAAAGACGGCATGGGCAAGATGCCTTGGCGGGTCGAGTGGGCGTCACGCTGGAACCACTTCAAGGTTACGTGCGAGCCTTTCGGAAAAGACCATGCGTCGGCGGGAGGCTCTTATTGGACGAGCAAGAAAATCATCGAGAACATCTTCGGTCGTGATGCTCCGGTCCCGGTCATCTACGAGTTTTTGACTTTGAACGGGGAGAAGATAAGTTCGAGCAAGGGCAACGTGATAACTCCTGCAGGCTGGCTTGAAATAGCCGAGCCCGAAGTCTTGAACTATTTCATGTACAAGAAGCTGAACAAACAGCGCGACATAGATTTATCAAGGATTCCCCCGATGGCTGACGAATACGACCAGGCGGAAGCACAATACTTTTCAAGCGCGGGAAGCGATGAGTCACTCCAGTATCTCCTCTCCCAAGTGGGGGAGCCGAAAAAACTGAATGTGCCCTACACGTTCTGCGCAGTACTTGCACAAGTTGTTCCAGAGCTTGACGATAGCGTGATTGTCGAGCGCGCCAACTTTTCAGGATACTGTGACTTCGATGCGGAGCGTTTGGTCGAGCGCGTGCGGGTCGCCGGAAACTGGGTTAGGCAGTATGGGCCGGAGCAATTGACTTTCACGCTCAACACGGTTGACGGGGCGAGGAAAGAATTTTCCAAACTCACAGACGTTGAGAAAAAGTGTTTGCGGGAGCTTTCAAAACAACTGGACAAGCCGCAGACTGCGGAGGAGTTCCACAAGACAATTTACAATACTGCAAGAGCGAATGACCTGAAACCCCCCCAACTATTCAAGGCAATCTACACCACACTCATTGGAAAGGAAAAGGGTCCAAAGGCCGCAGCCCTCCTTTTAACGTTAGACAGAAACCATGTTAGGGAATGCTTTAAATAATGGTTTTGGAAAACTCCGCCGCCATCTTATTAACTTGGTTTCTAATACTTTAGCAATACCTTGGTTGGTGATGTATTATGTTCAAAGCCGTGATTAGTGACACCAGGAACTGGAAGAGCAGCATCGACGCTATCGCTTCCATACTCGACGAGGGCACCTTTATAATTGACTCCGACGGCATGCATTTGAGGGCCATGGATCCGAGCCAGATTGCAATGCTCGACTTTAACCTACCCGCATCATCTTTTGAAAGCTTTGAACTTGACAGGCCGATCGACATTGGAATCGATTTTGCCGAAATGAGCAAGATTACAAAGCGCGTCAAGGCGGAAGACAAGATTCATTTGAGCCTGGACAAGAGGCTTGGAATGACATTCAAGGGCGACACTACCCGAAGCTTCAAGATAGCTGTAATCGACGCTCACTCGTCCCCACCCAAAGAGCCTCAGATTGAGTTCACGTCAAGCGCGAAGATTCCGCCCGCAATAATCAAGGAGGCTTTGAAGGACGCGGAGCTTGTCAGCAACCACGTCGCATTAAGCATTGACGACGGATTCAACATAGCCTGCGACGGCGACACCGGAAGCGTTGAAATCAGGCTTCCAGAGGAAAAACTCCTCTCGCTTGAGAAGAAGAGCGCTTCCCGCGCGGTATTCAGCCTCGACCACTTGAACAACATTTTGAAGGAGGCAGAGCCTCCGTCCATAGTTCAGGTAAAACTTAGGACTGACGCGCCGCTGCAAATCTCGTATTCAATCGGGGATTCAAAACTGGTCTATTATCTTGCGCCAAGAATAGAATCGATGTAGGCTGACTAGTTTTTGGCATCAGGAGAACTGTTTTCAAAACATTTTTCATCTATTCTATTGTCGTTCCCTTGAACGGTCTTCCAGCTACGACATTCTTGATGTTGTCTAAATCCCGCCCGTCCAAGACAATTGTTTTGATTTTCGCACGCTCTATGACTTTAGCCGCAACCAAGTCGATTAAGGCGTATTGTCCGGCGCCGGACTCCATGTGGGCGACCATCGACACCACCTCTTTCGGGCTGATGTGTTTGATTGGCTTCGCGTTGGAATGGATTTTCGGGTTTTTGTCGTAGACATAGTCGATGTTTGATGCCTTTATGAGAATGTCGGCCTTAATCCAGTCCGCTAAAATCGCGGCCACCGCGTCTGTTGAGTGTCCCGGCTCAGTCCCCCCCATCACAAGGATTTTCTCGCCGAACAGGTTTTTCGCGTCCACTAGTGTTTCCGGGATGACGTCGAGCGCGCAGTCCCCCAAGACATCTAAGAACCGTTGAGCGTTGTCTCGTGTTGCAAGTATTCCTATGTGGTCGCATGCCGCCTCGCTCTCGCCATTGTCTCGCGCAATCTTGATTGCGTCTCGCGCCGGCTTCCCACCACCTACAACCACTGCAATCTTGTGGTTTTGCGAGAATTCTTCGAGCATGCCAGCGACTTTTTCGATGAAGTTTTTGCCTGTCCCTTCTTGGGCGAGTATGCTTCCGCCGTATGAGAAAACGATTTTCATTTGGGAGTATTAATTAAGATGCCAGACTAATAACCTACTTGTTGTGGGGATTTTTCATGCCAAATCTTGATCTTCTAGTGTTCGGCGATACGGCAGTTGACTACTTCTACGGGGTAGGGAAGCTTCCGGAGTTGAACCAGGCGTCTGACATCACGAGCGCCAGAAGGTTTTACGGCGGGATGGGCGCGAATACTGTAGTGGTCGCCAACAATCTCGGCTTGAATTGCGGGCTTGTGAGCGTCATTGGAACGGATGCCGAGGATTACCGCAGATACATGGAAAGTCAGGGGATTAAACTTATGTTGAAGAGCATTTTCGGCGACACCACCAAAAGCATGTTCTTCAAAAACAACGGACACCAGATAAGCTTCTTCCAAAAGGGGGTGACCGAGAAGCTCGACGACCTCGACCCTGTGAAAGAGTTCGGGAAAAATCTTGTGCGGGACGTTAAGTCCGTGTATCTTGCAAGAACCTACATGGGCTTGCACAAGAAGGTTGTTAAGGAGTACAAGAAGTCTTTCATCGTCTGGAATCCCGGGTACGGCATATTCAAGTTCCGCGAAATCACTCCCGAATTCAAGACAGTCTTGCGCAGTACAGACATTTTGATTGTCAACCACCACGAGCTCGCGCATCTTAGGAAAATCGGGTTCAGGATTGACTTTACGAGAGGTCCGGAATTCTTCATAGAAACCCGGGGTTCGGAAGGATGTTCGGTCTATGCGAAAGACACGAAAGTCGACTTGAAGACGTTCAAGACGAAAGTCGCCGACGAATCCGGGGCTGGAGACGCATTTAACGCGGGTTTTCTGGCTGGATACGCCCGGGGGAAAGACATTTATGACTCGGCTCTTATTGGTAACAGCACCGCAAGCTTTATCGTGGAAAGCTGGGGGTGCCAGACGAACCTGCCGTCGATGGAGCAGGTTTTAGAAAGGTATAACAAATTAAGGTAACGGGTTTTACAATATGGGCGACTATAAGGCTGTTGCGGCGCTAAACGCGTCCCTTAGGAAGACGGCGGAAATACTTTTCACGAAATTCAACCCATACTTCTGGCTGAAGCTCGCCCTCGTCCTGCTTATCGCGAATTTCACTCTTGGCGGAAGCGGTTTCGGACAGAACTTGTCCTCCCCCCACGAGGACTTAAACTTCAACATAACGACGGAGGTTTTGATAGTCGTAATCTTTGTTGCCTTGTTTTTGATTGCGCTCAGCCTGACGTTCCAATACCTCTCGTCGGTTTTCAAGTTCATGTTCATAGAGTCGCTTTCAAAAGAGGACGTCCGCTTCATAGCATGGTTTCGCGGGAACATGGAGCGTGGTCTTGCACTATTCCTGTTCACCATCGCGATAGACCTGGTGCTTATACTTTCCATGGTGATTCTCGCAGTCCTATTCTTCGGCATAGTGTTTTATTTCGAGAATGCCGCGGTCACCATACTCCTTGCGACACTCTTTTTCACCGCAATCTTCGCGCTCGCCATACTCTCCTCCCTAATCTCCTCCTTCACAACGGACTTTGCGATGCCACTCATGCTCGGCAGGAGACTCGGAATACTTGAGGCTTGGAGCCGGATAATACAACTTGTTAGGGAGAATCCCGGTGAATTCATAGTCTACCTGCTCTTGAAGATAATACTAACACTGATCACATCTGTCATCTCCGGCGTAATAGGAATAGTCGTAATATTGGTAGTCATAGTAATTGCCGCAATCGCGGTTTTCGGTGTCGCAGCCATACTTCTTCTGGCGGTCGGAGCGTTCCCGGCTCTTTCCCCAATACTCCTTGTCGCAATATTCTTCGGGATAATCCTCCTGATGCTCCTGATGATTTTCACGGGATACGTCACAATCGTGCTGACTCTTCCAATACCCGTATTTTTGAGGCTCTACAGCATCTACTTCATACAATACTTCGATCCTGACGTAAGACTCGTGTCAGAGGAGAGTGAAAAGCCGAAGCCTCCCGCGGCAAGGAAGAGGAGGACTGCAAACCGGGAGAAGATGATTTCAGACCTGGAGGTGTATTAGAAAGATGAAGGCGCTTGTAGTCGGAGGCTCCGGATATACTGGGGGCGAGCTTTTGAGAATACTGTCGCTTCACCCGAAAGTGGATGAAGTCACAGCGACCTCCAGAACTTACGAGGGTAGGGACATACCTGAAGCGCACCCAAACCTCACTAAAGTTTTAAATGGAAAATTCAGGCAATACAAGGGCGCGGGCGACGCAGACATAGTATTCCTATGCCTTCCACACACAAAATCGATGGAGGCGGTTCCAGAACTTTTGAATTCGGGCGTAAAGGTCATAGACTTGAGCGCAGACTACCGGATTTCAGACAAGCAGGTTTTCGAGAAATACTATTGCATACACAAGAATCCCGAACTCTTGAAAAAGGCAGTCTACGGCCTGCCGGAACTCAACAGGGCTAAAATCAAAAAAGCAAGTCTTATCGCCAATCCCGGATGCTATGTGACCTCGGCGCTACTCGGACTCATACCTCTCATGGGAGAGAAAAAACTCGACCTCGAGCACATCATAGTTGACGCGAAATCCGGCACAAGCGGGGCGGGAGTCAAGCCAACGCAATTCCTGCACGCATCCGAGGTGGCAGACAACCTAAAGCCCTATAAAGTTATAGGACATCGGCACCAGCCTGAAATAGACTTCATACTCCAAGGGTTGAATCCGAATGCGTCGGTGAATTTCACGCCGACTCTCGCGCCATTCAGCCGGGGCATCCAGGAGACAATCCATATATTCGGCGAAATAGACGATCCAGTGAAAATATTCGAAAAGAAGTATGCTAAAGAACCTTTTGTCCGTGTTGTTTCGGAAAGCACGGTCAAGAACGTTGCGTTCAGCAACTACTGCGACATAGCAGTCTTCTACGACAATGAAAAACAAAGGCTTGTCGTCGTCTCAAGCATAGACAACCTCATAAAGGGCGCGTCAGGCCAGGCTGTCGAAAACATGAATCTGATGATGGGGTATGGCGAGACGGAGGGACTGCAAACACTCCCCTACCACCCCTAATTTTTCACCCGCTACCAGCTTTCCTCTTCCACCCCAATACTCTTTACTGTTTGAGGCTTTCTATTGGGCTTCCACCCGCTACTCTTCTTCCTTTTGATTGCATTGGAAAGTTCTGGATAATTCTCACCCTCCCCCGATTCAGCCAGCTCCTTCTCGGCTTGGGCATACCATGGTCCAAGAGAACTCTCACGGTCTTTCAAGACATTCAAAAAGTCCTGTGTCACCACATCCCGTTTTGGCTTCCCGTTCATTGCCTCACGCCACGCCACCTTCACTGCGTCATTCACCAAAAGGGCGACGTCCGCCGAAGCAAACCCTTCCGTCAACCCAGCAATCTCATCAATATTCAAGTCTTTGGAAACCGGCTTCCCACGGCAGTAAATGCTTATCATCGCCTTCCTCGCCTCAAAATCAGGCTCCGGAAGATAGATTCTTGAGGAAAACCTTCCAGCCCTCCTCAACGCCGGGTCAATGTCCCATGGCGTGTTCGTCGCAGCCATGACGACTACTCCATGATTCTTTTCGAAACCGTCCATTTCTGTGAGAAGCTGGTTTACAAGACGCCTCTCCATCCCAGACTTCTTGCTTGAACGCGTGCTTGCGACCGCGTCAATCTCGTCGAAGAATATTATTGCGGGAGTGTTCCTCGAGGCGCGCTCAAATATCGCCGCCAGTTGCTTTTCACTCTCACCCTCCTCGGAAGAGAGTAGTTCCGTCAGCCTGATGTTGTAGAAATTCGACTTGCATTCCCCTGCGCTCGCCCGGCTTATATATGTTTTACCGCAGCCGGGCGGCCCGTACAACAATATTCCGCCGGAAACATCCTGCTGGTATTCGCTCGCAAGCTCCGGGTTCACGAGCGGATAGATGATTTTCTCGCGAATCACCTCCTTCACGTCCTCAAGGCCGGCAACATCCTTGAAAGACAGATTGGGGGTTTCCGCCGCCTCAACGCCGCCAGCCCGCTTGAAAACATATTCGGAAAGCCGGGGGTAAACGTCGTATTCCCCGCTTTTTCGTATTTCCTTTTCCGCAAGACGAAGCCATGCCGTAAGCGAGTTGTCCCGCTGTTTGAACACGAGCTCGAAATCGTCCATGTTTATCGGTCGTCTCGCCCCCCCGTGCACGGACTCATTCCATGGGATCTTCGCCGCATCCTCGCATATTGCCGTGATGTCTGCGGAAGAATACCCCTCACTCATATCAACCAGCTTTTTAAAATCGACTTTTTTGTCGACCGGCCTGTCCTTCAAGTAAATCTTGAACAAAGTCTCCCGCGCCTTCCCGTCCGGCGGTGGAACGAAAATCTGTTTCGTGAAACGTCCGGCACGCCGTAGTGCCGGGTCAATATCCCATGGAGCGTTGCTCGCCCCGATTACCAAAACATTCCTATTGGATTCTCCAATACCCTCCATTTCCGTCAGGAACTGGTTTATCACCATCCTCTCGCCCCCCGCCTTCTTAGCCTCCCGCCGTCCACCCAAAGCGTCAATCTCGTCGAAAAACAGTATTGAGGGGGCGCTCCTCCTAGCCTCGTTGAATATCTCGTTCAACTGTTTTGAGCCGGCGTCCGCCCCAAGACCGACAATATCCTGTATGCTTGCCGCGAAAAAATTGAATCCCGTCTCGCCCACAGTCGCCCGGACAATATATGTTTTTCCGCACCCTGGCGGGCCGTAGAATAATACTCCACCACCTCCAGCCTTCCCGTATTCTTCAGAGAGTTCGGGATGCGTTAGCGGATAGATTATGGCGGATTTTATCTCCTCCTTCAACTCGTCCATCCCCCCGACGTTGCTGAAGTTTATGGAAACCGACTCTATTGGCGTGGATTCTAGGCCGTGCCCCCTGGTTCCGATATTCACGTCTTTGAGGCGCTGGGGGTTTTGATACTTCTTTATCTTCCCGCCACGCTGCCGGAGCGGATGCTTTACTTCAACCTCGACTCCGCCTTCAAACATGAAAGTGCATTTGATGTATGGAAGGTAGATTATGTCTTTTTCCACAAGCTGGCATGAAAACAAGGTTCCTAAAAGGTATTCAAGCTTTTCCGGAGCGTGATTTATCGGAAGCCGTCCATAGTCGCCTTCAACAGTCTTGGTCTTTTGCAGTCCGCGGGAAATATTATACTCTACGCTGTTGAATTTCGGGATTTTAAGCGTCGGACGGACGTAGAAGACGTTTGAGACGCGCTTCATTTCGGCAAGCTCCCTAAACACTGAAGTTAAATCGCTTTCAGTATCCTTCGGATTCCATTTTTCGGCGAACTTCCTGCCTATCAATTCCGTGCACGCCTTCTGGGTCGGCGCGTCAAGCATCTCCCACTGGCGGGTTCCCCTCATAATCAGGTCTCCCAAAGCCTTTAAGGCTGCTGGAGTCAGAGCCCGCAATTCCAGGAGTACTGTGTCGTTTTGAATGTCGAAAAGTTTTGGTCCAGAAAAAATATTCTTTAAAAAACCCCCGCCTCCTGCATTCTTTCCGTATAACAGTCCGCCGCTATTGAGGTCTACGTGGAATAGGCTTTCGATTCTGGCGTATTCTCCAGAATCATCCATCCTTATTGCGGCAAGAACAAGAACCGGTGCATAACCCCTCTCGACAACCGTCCTAACCTGCTTTTTCAACTGCTTTGAATAATGCCTTGCACGGTCCTGAAAATATTTTTCAGCCGCATTCACGTCAGCGTCAGACAGGACGTAGGCTTTAGTCTCAAAGCGTTTGATTCTCATGTCAGTTTAGAAATTCAGTCCACACGCTTAAATTTAACTCCAACTCAATCAGAACGCCTGAATTTTACCGCAACCTCTTCAACAAGCCTTGACATGGTAAAAACAAGATAGGGCGCGATGCAGGCGCCGAACAACAGTCCCGTGAAAAGCCGAAGCATGTTGTTGCTCTCCC
Organism: Candidatus Altarchaeales archaeon; assembly: GCA_011380095.1. Lineage (GTDB taxonomy): Archaea > Altiarchaeota > Altiarchaeia > IMC4 > SCGC-AAA252-I15 > DSAL01. The sequence continues at coordinate 25,267 of DSAL01000063.1, read as the reverse complement.
GAAGTCCAATAAGCTGGGTTCCCCCGTCCAAGACCATGGGAAAAACCGCAACAGCTATCAGCCAAACCGGCGGCTTCTCCCCCGAATCGAGCTTTCGGAAGAAGGGGTATGCTAATGTTCCAATAAGGAATCCAAGATAAACTCCAGTACAGCGGGCGCATACCGCAAGCTTCACACCCCACAAGTGAAGGCTTCGGTAGTCGAGCTGGTGGCAGTATCCGCTGAAGACGAGATAGTCAAGCCCCAAAAGATTCTCACGCCCGTACTTGTCCAGGAATGGTGGCGCGATTACCAACAGGAAAATAAGGAGGAAGACGGCGGACAAAACAAGGTATCCGCCGAAATACTTGTTCATTGCACTTGGCCGCTCGCGTTAACGACGACAGTCTTCTTCCCGCCGGACGAAGGCTTATTCACGCAAGTCGCGGCGTATATCGCGCCTCCGACCGCCCCCGCAACCGCGGAGATAACCGCAATCAAAAGGACTGCTATGGCTGTTGCGGCAACGCTTGTGCCGACAGCAATGCCTGTCATTGCGACAAGCTCTGTGACGTTCGCGCCGGCGAAAATCCCCATGATTCCGACGCCGGAGCCTAATAAAGCCGCTATTGCAAGAGATACTATCCCTATCAAAAGCGTCTTGAATATTCCGGACCATGCTCCAGCCAAAATCCCGCTTACAATCGAAACCTCGCATTTTTTAGCGTAAAACCACGCGGCTATGAATCCACCGAACACGCTTATGAGAAAGCACATTTCACACCAGTTGACGATTGGAACAAGGCTTAATACGGTTGCTGCGATTCCCCCTACTATCCCTGAAATAATCATTCTTCCGAAACTCATCTTGAATTCACCTCGAAAAATATTTGGGGGATTATTTCTTTCCCCCGCCCACGGCGCCCATTATCGCGCCGCCGACCGCTCCAAGAACTGCTCCAAGGAACACTCCGACAACTATTCCAAGCAATGCGCCGCCGATTCCGGCAGCAAGCCCGACTCCGGCCTGTGCTAAAAGGTCTTCTGCGGCGGCGCCCTGGACCGCGCTCATGCCGACGCCAAGCGCGTTGTTGAGCAGTCCGACCAAGAAGCCCACGATGGGGGACAGTATTCCGCCGACTATTCCGGCGAGCGCGCCGACCACAGCACCCGAAACCACGTCAAGCGAAGCCCCCCGGCCGTATAACATTGCAGCCGCCATTCCCCCGGCTACCGGCAGGACAAAACAAAGACAAAGGTTTAAAGGAGCGACAATGCAACCTAAAAACGGTATTATCGAAACAAGGCTTAACACGCCATTCAAAACTGCTACGAGCACCCCCACGATTATCGCGGGCATAATCATTTTCCCAATATTCATTTTAACGTAAAACACCTCTAAAATACTTGTTTAGTTATTTAACATACCGTATATATACACTCATACACTCTAATTTTTCCAAGAAAAAGGTGGACCCAAAAATGGTTGAAGGAGAATCTAAAAAGGCGAAATCCAAGGGCTCAAACGACGACAACATTATGGCCGCAATATCGCACGCATCCGTGATAATAATGCCGGTAATCGTGCCATTGATTATCTGGCTGATGTACAAGGACAAGAGCAAGGTAGTGAAATTCCAGGCGCTCCAGGCGCTCGCATACCAGCTTGCAGTAACCGTTGTATTAGTCGTACTCTGGTTTGCGGCGATAATACTGTCTTTTGTGGTGGTAGGCTTCCTGCTGATACCAGTCGTACTCTTACTGGCTCTTGCAGCACTAATCTACGCCCTCATTGGTGCGTACAAGACGTTCCGGGGCGAGGACTTCAGGTACGCTTTAATCGGAGACCTTGTAGCGGAAAAGATGTAGACAACATCTTTTCCATTCTTCTTTTTTTTATTTTCTTCTATTTCTCGCTGACTTCTATGCTCTGTATTTTTCCGCCCCGGTCTGCGAGTCCTGTAACAATTATGTTGACTGCGATGTCGCATGCGTTTTGGCTTGTGCCCGTGCATTCGATGAAGATGTTTCTTGTATTGTCGCCGACACGGGAGTATTCTCCGTTGATGATGGGCGGGAACGAGAGGACTTCGCCGGTTGAGTCAAAGATTACCGGATACTTTTTGAATCCCTCAACAGTCCACGCGTAGTCTCTTCCCTTCGGGTGTCTTGAAAGTATCTGCTGCAAGTTCATCTTCTCATTCATGTCGAGCGGGATGAACGAGACGTCTTTAGGATTTTTCGCGGTGTATGTGAACGGGCCCTTAATCTTGTCGAGGTCGTGGACGCCTATGGCCACCTTCCGCCTGTTCCGGCCGTGGGTGATGTGGAGTTTCTCCTGAACGTTCATCAAAGAGACTACGCCGTCCTCGCTCAACTCAAGGTCTTTGACGATTGCGGCCGAAATGAACGGGCGGATGCCCTCAACATTCTTCTTCTCGACGAGAAGTTCCATGCCGGACGGCGACACGCCGTATCTCGCAAGCCCCCCTTCAACGCCCATAAAACCTTTGAGCGCCCGGGCGAAACCCTCGATATTGAGGATGTCAGGGCGGTTCGGGAAGACTTCAACGGTAATCACGCCGTCTTTTATGCCGGCAAGGTCGGTCCCCATCATTGGTATCGCCACGGAAAGCTCCCGCTCGCTATAGCCCGCCCCCATCAACTCCAAAAGGTCTTTCAGCTGATATTCTACTACCGGCATTCTTCCTCCAACTATATTATAAATACCTCCTATTATTAATTCCAGAACAATAATGTTTTTTTAGGAGGAGGATTCAAGATGAAGATACTGATTGCGGGAGGCGGGACGCTTGGAAGAGAACTGGTTGAGGCGCTTCCAGAACACGACATAACCCTGATTGAAGTGAACGCACAAAAGGTTAAGGCGCTGTCTCAGGATTTCGGGAAGAGGAAGAATTTCAAGATTATCGAGGGCAACGCCAGCAAAAGGTACGTCCTGAAGGAGGCGAACCTTGAAAAACAGGACGTCTTCATCGCGGTAACCCACGACGACCAAGTCAACCTGTTCCTATCGCTCATCGCGAAAAAAAGCGGGAGGAAGGCGGTTTCCCGAGTGAAGGAGCCCGAGTTCATACCGCTCTTCCAGGAGCTTGGAGTGGATGCGATAATAAGCCCCGAAAAGCAGGCTGCGATGGACATCGCCAGCAAAATAACCTGGGAGTAATCTTAACATGTATTCGTTCACGCTGGACGACCTTAAAGTCACCTTAAGGGACTTGTCCGGAATTCTTCAGGTCCTGTCAATCGTCATGCTCGTGCCGGTTGCGGCCACAGTATTCTACACCAGCGCACAGTCCAAGACGGAATTGTTTCACGAGATGCTCGCGTTCCTGCTTCCCTCCCTCGTGTTCTACATGCTCTACACCCTATCCAAAAAGGCGGGCAAGACGAAGACGGAGACGCGTACTTCACACGCCCTAACGACCGTGGTCGTCGCCTGGATGATAATCGCCATCGTCGGCATGCTGCCGTTTCTCGTTCGCGGAACGCTCGGCCCGGTAGACAGCTTCTTCGAGTCGATGAGCGGTTGGGCGACTACGGGGATGACGATGATAGAGTATCCTGAAAACATCGATAAAGACATACTTCTCTACCGAAGCCTCACGCACCTTGTGGGAGGCGTCGGAATCATCGCCCTCGGCCTTGTAGTATTTCTGAACACGGGAAAGGCTGCGGCGGAATACTATGGGAGCGAGGTGGGAGTCCAGCGCATCAAGCCGGGGATACGGGGTACTGTTGTGGAAACATGGAAAATCTACATGCTCTACGCGTTCGCCGGAACCATCCTATACTTCATCGCGGGAATGTCATTCTTCGACGCTTTAAACCACAGTTGGGCGGCCATAGCGACAGGCGGATTTTCAACCCACTCTCAAAGCATCGGACACTTCGATTCCGTCGTAATCGAAGTCATCACAATCCTTCTCATGCTTGCGGGCGCCGTAAGCTTCCTCCTGCATTATCGGCTTTTCACAGGCGACGTGAAGTCTCTCCTATCAAATGTTGAGTCGAAATTCATGTTCTTCCTAATCCTCACATCAACCCTCGTCGTCTGGGCGAGCGTCTTCAACTCCGCACCAGACTTCAATTCTGCATCCCCCGCCATATCGCTTCGCAAAAGCGCCTTCCAGACTGTTTCCGCGATAACGTGCACTGGCTTTGGAACAAGTGACACCGGCCAGTGGCCGGAGCTCGCCCAAACAGTCCTGATAATGCTCATGTATTCCGGAGGATTCTACGGCTCGACCGCCGGCGGAATAAAGCTTTTGAGGCTTGCCGTAATAGTAAAGTCCATACACTACGTCTTCAAGCGGATGATGCTTCCGAAGAACGCGGTTGTGGCATTCAAGCTCGGCGAGAAAAACATTGATTTCGCAGACCTGCTCTACGTACTCGGATTCTCGATGATATACTTGATAATCTCGCTTGTTGGCGCGATACTCCTCATGTCTTTAGGATTCACCGGGATGGAGGGCGTCGAGTTGAGCTTTTCCGCGATGGGCAACGTCGGAATAGTGTTTGTGACAGGCGCCCGCTGGTTTGAGATGGTGTCTTCCGGGAAAATCGTTTTGGCGCTTTTGATGTGGATTGGGAGGCTTGAAGTCTTCCCCATACTCCTTCTCCTGCGCCCGCTCGTCAGGCGAAAAAACAAGATGAGGGGCTAGATTTAAAAAAACACTATTTTCAGAAGTAGTCTGTAATCCTTTTTTGCGCGAGTATCCGGCTCTTGTCGGTATAATTTCTCACCGGAATCCTCAGTCTCGTTTCGATGTCGGATAAAGCCTCCCTCATGCTCTGGAATCGTTTTGGTTTTTTAGTGAATGCGTGGCGGACGTTCTCCCGCACCTCCCAGACTCCGACCGGCACGACATAACCCTCATAGATTTCCCTAAACACTATTGCACGAGCCTGCCTTCGGATTTTCGAAAGGTATTCGGCCACCGCAAGCCTTCCGGCGTAGTAGCCCCCGCCCTCGTTGAACGCGTACTTGGTCCTCCCATCATGCCCCTCGTATTCCACCTGTATCACCGGCTCACTTTCATTCATCGTCCAAAGCGTGTTTGGACTCCAGGCTTCAAACAATTCGAACTCCCAGGCGCCGGGCATCAAAATTATCTCGAAATGGTTCTCGAGATAAGTGTTTTCAAAAACCAAAAACTCGTTGATTTGAGGGCAACCGCGGATTTCCTCCATCATCTTTTTAGCGAGCATGCCGTCGATTGCGGTGATGCTCCAGCGGGTGGGCACCATCTTCTGCTTGTCTTCCAAGCCCAAGATTCCGGACGACAAAACCCCGCTCAAATAATAGACGTCAAAATCGCTTTCATAAAGCATTCCGACCTGCGTCTGAGACTTCAAATCGTCGTTCACAACCGAATCAACCCTCCTCGGAATCTTGGGATTGCCGGTCAAATCCATCTTCTCCAAAACCCCGCTCGGACCCATCGGCTGAGACACGGGATTAAACTCGAGACTGAATTTCGGCGGGTTCTTGTAGCGGGCTTCAACCTCAACAGGATTTACTGAAAGGGCAATCTCCCGCAAGTCGTCTATGAAACCGTTCCTTTTGAAAACACCCTGTTTTTTCTTGCTCCGAATAAGGCTGGACCTGTAGGCGATGATGTCTTCGAAGCCGAGGCCGTACCATCCTCCGGGATTATCTGATGCGGAGGCGGTGTCCGGGCTGAAAGACGTCAGCTGCCCCACGCTAACTTGGGGATACCCTCCCCATCCGACAAAGATTGAGGGGCTCGGGCCGTCAACATCGCGCCCAATCCTTTCAGTTAGGGGTGCTTGGACTTCAAGCTTTTTCAAAAGAGGGCAACTCGACATCCCGCACAAGAGCCTGCCCCCCTTGCATGAGAGGCACAGTTGCCTGCTCATCGGACGGGCCTCCTTCATCGCCTTAGTAATCTTGCAGCGTACGTCACTTCCTTCCATCTAAACAAATCGTATTGGTATTCCACGCTCCAATAAACCCGTGCACGCTTCAATAATCTTTTTGGAGGCTTTCCCGCCGTCAACCTCAATCGGGCTTTGACTGTCGGCGTATCGTGAAATCATGTTCCAGCGTTCGACAACCTCGCCAAACTCTTCCAGCAGATTAACTTTATTTTTGCAGGAGCGTTTTCCGTCAATCCGCGCAAACCTGGCGCAGCATTCCGGGCAACCGCACTTTTTGAGCATGAACCGCATGCCGCTCTTCTTCTTCAGGCTGTTGACGTATTTTCGCATTGATTCAAGAACCTGTGTTTCCCCCAACTCTTTTTCCGAAACGCTTTCAAGCCCGCAGAAAGATATCACATACTCCTGTTTAAGCGGGTCGTAAACCGCCGTCCCCTCCTGCATTTGGCCGAGATAGCTCCACAAACCCTTCCTGTGGTTTTCCTGCAGCATCTTCTTCTTGAAAATCAGGATTTCCTTAGCGTCCTTCAAAAGCCTTTGCACAGACTCCACCTCCCCCTCAAGGCTTTCGGCGTGGGCGAGGTTTATGCAGACGGTCTGGGCGACACCCATCTCCGGCTCAAAATATGCCGGAGTCTTCCCCAAAATTATTTGCGCGCCCCACGGTTTTCTCCCTACCGCAGTCCTCAGGGTTTGCGCATCTTTCGCGTCAATCCAAAATACAAGGCCGTTGGCGTCACCACTGTTTTCCAAAAGCGGTTTGACAAGGCTTTTTGAAAAATCGCCCACGTCTTCAAGCGACAGCATCACCCTCCCGCTCTCCGTTATCCTGCTTGCGTAGGACAGTTCGGAAACCATTTCTTTCACGAATTTTTCCGCGTCTTTTCTCGCGAACTTTTTAGCTAACTCCAAAATGCCCGGGAAAACCTGCAGTCCGCTCAATTCAAGCCCTGCCGAGTATGAAATCTTTCTCAAATGCCTCACGAAATCGCCTCCTGTTTTCGCAGGCTTTTCCAAGACGAACGTTTCAGTCCCATTCCAGTCCAACCCTTTTTCCAGAAATATTTTCAAGGGATGGCTGAAAGACTCCGCCTTCAGCGGAAAATCGCGGATGTAGTGTATGTTCAAATCCCCCTTAAGATGGCTGTCGGCGAGAGCCGGAGGCAGGATGTTAAGGAGGGTGTATTCGGTTATTATCTGCTCAGCCATCGCATCCCTAATCCGTTGGGGGCAGAATCCTCCCTCAAGCCCGACGCCCCTGAAAAGCTCTTTCACGTCATATACCGGCATTCCAAGTCTTGTGTATTTGGCGCGGACGCTCTCCATGCCCTCCTCCAAAAGCTTGACGTTCACAATCTCGCGGATGAGGGGTGCCGTCACATAATCGAGCTTGAGTTTCGCCAGCTCCTTTTCGACGGCCTTGGCGATTTGGGAGGCGAACTCCTCGTCAACAAGAGTCTCCGTCACAAGAGAGTCGGTAATCTTTTGCCCGTTGAATTTCTTCAGCTGGTAGTCTGAAGTCCTAACCCGAAGGTTGGTGCGGTACAAGTATTTTTCGGCAAGTTCTTTGTCGATGTCGCAGAGCATGCCGTAAACCTTCTCGCGTATCTCGATGGTCGGCATGCCCGGATAGCATATCGACTCTATCTCCCCCGCAATCCTTGAAGCCAAATCCAGTGAACAGCCCGCGGTCATGCAGGTTTTAACAATCTTGCCCTTGTCAAATTCGGACAGGCTGCCGCCGTGTTTTAGGACTTCCACAAGATACTCCACGCTCCCCAACCAAAACAACAACTTCCGGCCGGATAGAAAATTACGTTTACTAGGCTAAAAGCCTTAACACCGAATCCGGTGGAAAATAAATACCGTCAATACCTTTAACATTCACGGGCGGCTCATCATGAAATGATAAGCTATCTGGCATACACGCTTTTGGGCTGCCTGCTCGGCGTTTTAACTGGATTGACTCCGGGACTGCACGTGAACACCGTCTGCATACTGGGCTTGACAGTCTACCCGCGCCTTGGGATTGCCGCCACGGAATTCGGTGTTGTGATGGTGGCGATGAGCGTCACACACACTTTCCTCGACTTCATTCCCGCAATCTTTTTGGGTGTTCCGGAAGAGGAGACCGCGCTGACGGTCCTGCCACTGCACCGTCTTCTGATGGACGGGAAATCGTATGAGGCGGTCAAGCTAACGGCGTTCGGAAGCCTGATTGGGTTGACTAGCGCGCTATTGTTCCTCCTGCCAGCGCTATACATCCTCCCAGTTCTCTACACCTCAATCCGGGAGGTCGTAGTCTACGTAATCGCCGCAGTATCAATCATCCTGATACTTCGAGAAGGCAAATCCGGCTTCATAAAGGCCGCCTTCATATTCGCCTGCGCCGGATGGTTCGGATACGAGATACTCCACTTAAACATACTCTCGTCTACACAAGTCTTGTTTCCGGCCTTCACCGGGCTTTTCGGATTGAGCACCATACTTTTATCCATCAATTCAAAACCCAAAAACATCCCGCAAAAAGAATATGCGGTGTTGGAATACGACCGGGGGCTTTTCACATCAGGCCTTGCCGGCTCGTTCGGCGGAATCACGGTCGGAGTGCTGCCCTCGCTTTCTCCAAGCCAGGTGGGGGTTTTGATGAGCCATCTATACGGCGGAAGCGTCCAGCGTTTCCTCGTCTCCGTTTCCGCAATCAACACGTCTGACGCAATCTACAGCCTAATATCACTTTACGCCATCGGAAACCCGAGAAGCGGGGTGGCTGTAATGCTTTCGAAAATACTTGAATTGGACTGGCCGACCCTCATGCTTTTTGTAGGCGTCATGGCGTCGACCGCGTTTTTCGCCACAACACTTCATCTTTGGCTTGGACGGCGCGCAATGCAGTTGTTTTCTAAAATAGACTACGTCAGGGTGTCGCTTTTGGTCGTCGTCTTCATGACGCTTCTCGTATTCCTTCTGACTGGTTTTGCCGGTCTTTTCATACTCGCGCTAGCAACCGTCATGGGGTTCATGCCCCCGAATGCGGGAGTATCCAGAACTCATCTCATGGGGGTGCTGATAATTCCAACAATACTCTTCTTCCTCGGATTAAGATAGGTTATTCCACAAAACCGATTTTTTCCAGCCGGCACTTGTTTTCCCCGCAGACTTCCTTCAACTTCTCAAACTCTTTTTCTGAAAGCGTCACCAAAAAGTTGTCGAGGTTCCGGCCCAAAGGATACGGGATATTACCAATCAACTTGAATTTCTTGCCGGACTTCTCCTCCATCTCTGCGATGCATGATGAAAGACCGCCTTTCGTGACGTCTTTTGAGGAATTGATTTCCACTTCTTCAATAATCTTGAACCAGGCTTCAAACATCCGCTTCGCAATCTCAAGCCGCTCCACACGCTCCCCCCAGACCGGTTCGCCCAAAAGCGCTATCAAGTCGCCTGAAACCGCGGTGGAATCGCGTATCGGAGCATCCAGCAAAAGCTCTCCGACAACAGTCAGGCTGGCTCTTGGCTCAACATCTTCAAAAAGAGTGTTTCCGCCAAGAATCGGAATATCCAAGGACAGGGCCTGAATATTAAGCGAATCAATCATCTCCTCCACATCAGGCCGCCCCCCTATCACGCAGTCAAGGGCGAACAAGGGCTTTCCGCCCTTGACGACAACGTCTGTTGCGGCGTGTACGAGCGCGCTCTTCATCACCAACCGTTTAGTGTAGGGTCCGTCGCAGGAGGCTAAAAGCCTTCCGCAAAATTCGATGCAGACGGAATCATCCCATTCCCTTATGCCCATGACGGGATTTGCGATATCGTCCATGGGCAGAAAAATTTCGCGAATCCATTTTATGGACTCCACAAACCGTTCAGTCAAATCCCCGCCGTTCATAGCTTCTTCTTCAAATCATCAACGCCGGGACAGAACTGCACTTCCTGGCAGAACCATCTCCCGTAAATCCGCTGGAAGGGAAACTCCCTGCAAACCTTCCCCCTCGACTTGTGGGCGCTGCACTTGTCGTCTTCAAGAAAAATGCATCTGCCGTTCACCCGCTTCATCATCTTCTCATTTTCATCGGTGAACTCGGAGTATCCGTCAGCCCGAAACCTTTCAACATCCTTCTTGTTCACATCTATTATATTGAATCGGCAGCAGTTCCCGCACATCCGGCATTCAAACAAGTCCTTTTTGGCTCCAAGCCTGAAGCAGGTTATCCAGGCGGGAAGCTTAATCAAAAAAATCGTGAATCCCAACATCACACTTAACTTGTAGAGCATGTCAAAGTATCCCGCCAAACCGTCCATCTCATTTTTATAGGATACTGTAGTTAAATTAAAACATTTTCCTCACTCCGAGAGTGGTTGAATGGCTGAAAGCAAGAAAAAACCTGTCAAGAAGAAGGCGGCGAAAAAAACCATTACTAAAAAGGCCGTGAAAAAAACCGTTAAAACGAAGGCTGCCAAGAAGAAGCCTGTGAAAAAGAAGGCCGCGAAAGCAGAAAAAACATCCAAATCACCTTCCGAAAAAAGCAAGTTCCCCAAAGCTGTAAAATGCTGCAAGCACTGTCAGGACTACAAGATATGTACGGATAAGGGGAAATGCTGCGAGTTTTGCGACTACTATTGGGGCGGCTCATGCACCTACGAGTTCGCCAAAGACCTTGCGAAATCCACGATAGAGCTTACAGACTACCGCGGCGACGACTACGGGATAGACGACTACGAACAGTACGAGAGCGAGTACGAAAGCAACTAAAACAGCCGGCATATTCGACGCTCGACGAAAAACATTCCACGGTCTTTTTTATCGCACAACTCCTAGTATGCTTTGAAGATGGTAAACTCTAAAATCTCCGGATTTTACAGGCTTGACGTGAAAAAAAGGCTTGAAGTCGTTGCGAAAGAGGCAGGCCTCTCCGATTCGGAGGTCACGATACTGAACGAAGGCCTTTCAATACGGCAGGCGGACGGCATGATAGAAAACGTCATAGGAATGACGCAATACCCTATCGGAGTAGCCGTAAACTTCCTGATAAATGGCAAAGACTACCTGATTCCAATGGCGACGGAAGAGCCGTCGGTCGTCGCCGCAGCAAGCAACGCCGCAAAGATTGCAAGAGCGGGCGGCGGATTCAAGACAACCTCCACAGAACCGGTCATGATATCCCAAATACAGGTGACAGACTGCGATGCAAAAGCCGGCAAAAAAGCAGTGGATTCTGCTAAAGAGAAAATCATAGAACTTGCCAACAGCCGTGACCCGACACTCGTCAAGTTCGGGGGGGGATGCCGCAACATAGAGTCAGGGATAATCAAGACGTCCGCAGGCGAAATGCTCATAGTGCATCTTGAAGTCGACGTGCGTGACGCCATGGGCGCGAACGCGGTCAACACAATGGCTGAAGCCTGCGCTCCATTGATAGAGGAGATGACGGGCGGGAAAGTGCTTTTGCGCATACTCTCAAACTACGCGGTAAAGCGCATCGTCACCGCGAAAGCCGTTTTCCCGAAAGAAGAGTTGGGTGGCGCCGAAGTTGTGGACGCAATCATCTCGGCATACGCGTTTGCGGACGCCGACGTGTATCGCGCTGTGACGCACAACAAGGGCGTTATGAACGGCATCACGGCGGTTGTCGCCGCAACCGGCAACGACACGCGCGCGGTCGAGGCTGGAGCCCACGCATACGCTTCAATGTCCGGCTCATACAAGCCTTTGACGAAATACTCTAAAAACAGTGCCGGCGACCTGGTCGGCGAAATCGAAATGCCCTTGGCGGTAGGTCTGGTTGGAGGCGCCACGAAAACACACCCCGTCGCAAAAACGTGCGTTAAAATACTTGGAGTCAAGACCGCGCAAGAGCTCGCCCAGGTGACAGCGTCCGTGGGTTTAGCCCAAAATCTTGCGGCATTGAAGGCGCTGGCGACTGAGGGGATACAGCGGGGCCACATGAGGCTTCACGCGAAAAACATCGCAATCCAGGCGGGCGCAAAACCCGGGGAAATCGAGGACGTTGTCAGACAAATGGTTTTGGAAAAAGACGTTCGAGTCGACAGGGCGAAGGAAATTCTTTCGAAAAAATAAAAAAATAGTTTGCGCAAGAAAAATCATCTGGACAAAATTATTTCGTCGTTATCTTGCACCCGTCTTCCGTAACAATAACTGTGTGCTCGAACTGCGAGACAATGCCCTTCTCCTTCTCGTGGAGCGGCGGGTATCTCTTTATTATTTCCTGCTGCGAGAGCTGGTTCAAGACCATTCCAAGACGGACTGGACTCATCTTTTCCGCGTACCAGCGCACTGCGAAAGGCAGTCCTTTACGCTCTTCCATCTCCCGCAGAATCTTCCTGGCCTCTCGGTCGCGGACTTTCACGCCCTCGTCCATGCCGTATATTTCGGCCTGCGCGCTCTCGATAACCCTGCCATAACCGTTTGTCGCGAACGGTTCGAAAGCCAACACCATGCCCTCCTCAACCCTCCAGTCGTATGGAACCTTGATGTTTGGAATGCTAAGGCCCGCGTGAAGATTGTATTGCCCTATCTCGTGTCCCGAAAGGTTTTCAATAGGCTTGAATCCCGCGTCCTCCAGTATCTCCTGGACTGTCTTGCCGATTTCGGAAACAGAGACGCCGGGAGCCACGAGTTTAAGCGACTCTTCAAGAGCCCTCTCGTTAGCCTCAAGCAAATCGCCGTATTCCCCGCCCAAGTCTATGGTGTATGCGGTGTCGCCGATATACCCGTCGACGTGCGCCCCCAAATCAATTGAGACGACGTCGGCTTCCCCAAGAACTGTTTCGTCGTTGAATTTAGGTGCGTAGTGGGCGGTCACGTCATTTATGCAGACGTTGACGGGGAATGCGAGTCTCCCCCCCTCCTTATTTATCTCGGCCTCGATTGCGTCGGCGATTTCGACTATTTTTGCGCCGGGCTTCACGAGCTTCCTGCTCCACTCCCGGACTTTTCCGGAAATCTCGCCGGCCTTCAAAATCTTTTTCTCTTCTTCAGCTTCCATTACTGCAGTTTCTAAAGGAAGTACCTACTTAAATCCTTCCGATTATTTAGCCTCCAGCCTAATCTCTTAAGGCAAGAAAATGTTTATCGTTTTGGAAGGGATTGACGGTTGCGGGAAGTCGACTCACGCGAAAGATTTGGGAAAGTGGCTTGGGGAAAAAGGCTTTGACGTTGTCTTGACCGCGGAGCCCACCAACTCCAAAACCGGAATGTGGATTCGTGAGGTTCTCGGAGGGAAAGCAACCGCAGACCCCGAAACGCTCGCGCTTCTTTTCACGGCAGACCGAAGCCAGCACGTCAAAAGCCTTATACTCCCGGCGCTCGACTCCGAAAAGATTGTGGTTTGCGAAAGATACTACTATAGTACAATCGCCTATCAGGCGGCGCAGGGCGTCTCTTGGAGTTGGCTTGTGAAAATAAACGAGTTCGCGCCAAAGCCGGATTTGACAATCCTTTTGGACATCCCCCTTGATGCGGCGGTTTCACGCTATTCGGGAGACGAGATTTTCGAGAAGAGGGAGTTTCTCGCGAAAGTACGGGAAAACTATTATAAATTCGGCGACATGGTTTCAGTGGACTCCGGCAGGAGTTTCGGGGAAACAAGGGAAAAAATAAGAGAAATAGTTTGGGAAAAAATAAAATAGGTTTTTTTCTACCTGAACCAGAGGAAGTAGATTATCAGGGCCATTGCGATGGCCATTCCAATCATCATCATATTGTCCTTCTTTTTTTGCTCTGCATCCATGCTGGCAGATTCTTTCTCGCCCATTGTTAAAATAACACCTCAAGGAAATTATTGAAAACCCTTATATAAAAGTGTCGATATGAGTCTGCGAGTATTTGACATACCTTTTCGGGTTGAATCCACCTGTTTTTTCAAGCATGCCGGTCTCGCAGTAAATGTTTAGGCATAGTTTTTCCATGTCGGACTGTTCGAGGTTTTTAGCGATAGTCGACATGTCGTCTATCGGCTTTAGTTTTCCGTTTGACAGTATCTTAACCTTGAACTCGCTCATCTGCACTTCAGGATAGTCGACGATGACAGAGCCTTCGTCCAGGCCAAGCTCCACCTCTATCCGCTCTTCAAGTTCGTCCGGATTTCTTGAAACCTCTTTTTTGAAGTCTTTGTCAAGGCCAACCAGATTTTCCCTGAAAACGTTCTTGTACAGGCGCCTCGCTTCAAGGCGTCTTATCATGTCTGAGACGAAGCCTCCATGCCCCCTCATTATCGAAAGCATTTCAACATCGTCGAATTCAACAAGGCTTTCGGGGTTAAAGCCTTCCTCAACCATCTTCTGGAGGGCTTTCCTAAACATGGCTTCCGCGATTCTTTTCGCGTGATGCCGGTATACTGTCTGATACATCAGGTTCCGGTTGACAAGCAGGCTTTCAACCGCTTCAAGGCCGTCCTCGTCGACCGAAATCTCGTCGCCGAAAATCCTGATGCTTTGAAGCACCCGCTCAACGTCTGTGATTCCGTAGGCTACGCCAGCGTAATACGCGTCGCGGATTAGATAATCCATCTTGTCCACGTCTATTGGAGATGATATTACCCCTCCAAGCGCTCCAACACCCTTTATGAGCTGGCAAACCCTCTTTGGCTTTACGCCATGTTCTCTGAGTATTTTTGATATCTCGTCTGAGCGGACGATTTTTTCAGAATAATATTCGTGGTCCGCCCCAGTCTTCTTCCAAGCGAATTCGGTGGTGTGCGAGAACGGGCCGTGCCCTATGTCGTGCAGGAGGCCCGCGCACCGCACGGTTTTTGCGTCTTCTTCACCGAGCTCGAGATTTTCCGCCAAAACGCCTCCAAGATGCATTACCCCGAGGCTGTGCTCAAACCTGGTGGAGTTCATCGCCGGATAAACAAGGTAGCAAAGGCCGTTCTGCTTCACGTTCCGAAGCCTCTGCATCTGCCTTGTGTCTATAAGTTCGACTTCAAGCTCGCTGAGCCCTATGTTGCCGTGGATTGGGTCTCTTATGACTTTATACGGTTTCATAAAACAACCTTATTCTAAATGGTTTGAACAACATATAAATCCAGTTTTCACCCGCTCTTGCACTGTTTATATCAAAATTCTCCGAATACTTTACCAGTCATGTGGAGCGTGAAACACAAGCCAAAAAGCCTCAGTGAATTCCACGGCACTCCGAAGGCGGTTGAATTCATGACGGCGTGGGACGGCAGTCCACTTATAATACACGGGAAGACCGGAGTCGGAAAGACACTCCTAGCAGAGCTGACTGCCGTTGAAAAAGGATGGGATATCGTCAAGGTAGATTCAGACAACATTGACGTTCTGAAAAATTCCGCAGCCACAAAAAGCCTTTTCGGGGGCAGGAAACTCTTCCTAGTTGAAGACGTTGACGAGCAGAATACGACAAAGCTCGCAGACTTCATAAACGTGTGCAAGAACCCGCTCATCATGACCACCCGCGACTATTCTTCGCGAAAACTGTCAACTCTGAAAAAAAAGTGCGGGGAACTCCAGCTTAGAAAACCGATGGCGGCGTCAATTGGCGCATTTCTAAAAACCGTGTGCGACGCCGAGGGAATCGAGGCTGAAAAGGACGTTTTGAAGGAGCTCGGCAAGAATGCCGGGGGCGACTACCGCGCCGCACTCCACGACCTTGAAGCATTATCGGCAGGCTCCAAAAAAATCACGGAAAAGGATTTAGAACAACTTTACCCCCGCGACGTGAAAAAAGACATTTACGCCTGCATGAGCACGGTGTTCGGCGGAAGAGACTTGAAGGAGGTTGTGGAATCCACGTGGAATATAGGCGAACAGCCCAAAGACGTCTTGTACTGGATTGAGGAAAATACGCCACTCCTATACTCTTCAAAAGAATCGAGGACGCGGGCGTTTGAACACCTCTCCCGCGCAGACATCTTCCTTGGCAGAATACAAAACCGCCAGTACTGGGGTTTCCTCAGATACGCAAACCCGCTGATGACAGGTGGAGTAAACCTTTCAAGGCCCGACAAAGTAAACTACGTTCAATACAAGTTTCCGTCAGCATGGATTTCAATGTCTCGGGCGAAAACCGCGAAAAACATGAAAAAGTCGATTGGGGAAAAACTCGCCCCGCTCCTTCACGCGTCAAGCACTGTTATCGCAAGACAATACATTCCCCTCTTCAAGACGCTATACGAGAAAAAGAAGATTACTGATAAAGACTTCGAAGACTATGGTCTTGAAAAAGAAGAGGTGGACTTTATCTTAAGCTGACTGCTGGGAATCCGCTTTTGCAGCATCTTCCTGCGATTCGTCGTCGCTTAGGAAGTCTTCGTCTCCTTCTAAAAGCGACTTGAAGTCGTCGAAACTAAGCCTCTTGCCCTCCCTAAGCTTCCCCTTCGCCTCGTCGGCCTTCTTTTTCAAGTCAAGCTCGCGCCTGCTCTTCTCAATGGATTCAAGCTCGCTAGTGTATGGGGCAATATCCTCCCGAAGCTTTGAAATGTCTTCCTTGATGGCGTCAATGTTTTTGCGCAATTCGTTGATTTCCCCGTACTTTTTGATTAACGCCTCGTGATGCTCGTCGGCCTCGCCGCTCAGCTTGTCAAGCTGCTCGTATCGTTTCACGGCTTCAAGATGATGCTCTTCGGACTTGTTGGCTATCTCCCTGATCTTCCCGCTCAGCTCGTCGACTTTTGTGTCGATGGTCTTCAGGTCATTGTATTTCCCGACGACTTCAGTGTGGAGTTCGTCGGCTTTTTTCGCGTCGTTTATTCTCGCGTCCAGCTCGAAAATGCTTTTAAACAATTTCTTCTCGTCGTCGAGCGGAAGGTCCTTTTCCAGAATCTTTTTAACATTCTTTTCGTAAAGCTTTTGAAGGCGTTTGTCGGTGCCTCTCGCCGACTCGTTCAGCCTGTCGCGCTCCTTCTTCTTCCCCTCAATCTCGCCGCTCTTCTCTTTGGCGAGCTTGTTGTGGACTTCACGCTCCTTCTTCAATTCTGTTATCTGATTGTTCAGCTCATCCCGTTTTTCCCGGAAACCGCGCGCTTCGTCCGCGATGGTCTTGCACTGGTTGTTGAGGCGGTCGCGTTTTTCCTTTAGGATTTTGGCTTCGGACTGGAGTTTTCTGACTTTCTTGACTATCTCGAAAATCCCCTTCTCGCTTGACTCGATCTTTTCCATGGTGGGGCCTATCTTTTCTTCGATGTCCTCGTCGCTCATTGCCCCATCTCCTCCAGCTTTTTCACCCAATATTTCTTGGCGCCCTTGTGGTCGTCCAGTCGCGCCGTCATCTGGGCTTGGCTTAACTCTGTTGAAATCATGGATTTCTCAAGGTCTGCGAGTTCTTTCACGGTGGCCTGAAACTGCTTCTCAAACATTTCGCCTCCGCCGTCCGCCACCCAGTGTTCAAGCTGGTCTTTCTTTTCCCTGAGAATGTGCAGTCTTTTCGCTCCCTCAACGCTGTTTTCATAGTCGCTGATGAAGCGGTCGTGCTTTTCGATAAGCCTCTCTACAAGCTGTCTTGGCGTTATCTCCTCCATCACCGGCTCCTGCTCTTCCATATTGCCTTCTACAATTAAGGTACTATTCCCTAAAAAAGTATAATACAAGTATATATATCAAATATCTGATAAGGCCGAATGTTTCAAGGGTCTTTAGTGCCTGAGGACGTACGCAGTCCGCTGTAATGCCGTCAGATTAGCCAGTACTGCGACTCCGACCACAGCATATACCAGGTAAATTACATCAAATATCCCTAAAATCATTCCGAGATAGAGTATGTTCAAGCGTTCCGCACGCTCTATCAGGCCACCCATCCTCTTAAGCTTTTCAGGCTCTGTTATGACGCCCCTGTGGTCTGCGTACGCCGTTATGAAGGAGGGCATGAGAGCCCCGAATACGAGCACGATAATCCAGGCCTCAAGCGGGATTATCGGCGTGGCAGTCCCTGAAAGATAGGTTAGGAGTCCTATGTAGAGAAATATTTCCACATACCTGTCGACGACGCCGTCTAGGAACGCTCCAATCGCGCTCTCCGACCCTGTGACTCTCGCGACCGCGCCGTCTATCGCGTCGATGAAGCCTGATATGAAGAAGAGGACTACCGCCTCAAAAAGCATTTTTTGGTATAGTGCGTAGAGTCCGATTATGGCGGGGGCGAGCGCGAGTATAGTCCAAATGTTCGGTGGAATTCTGAGTCTTGCGAAAACTATCCCTATTTTCACGCTAATCCATTCGACCTGTCTTCCAAAGCTTGACTTCAACATTTTTTTTGCCTGAAACAAACTTTCTTTTACGCCCTTAAAAAACTTGGAAAAGTGTTTGGTGGTGGGGTTTTTTTACCTCCTGCATTAATCCACTATCTTTCTCTTTCGCCTTTGATGTATTCTTCCACAAGATTTCTGCACACGTCGTCACTGTACTGTATCATCGGGCTTTTCATGAAATAGCTTGACGGGCTTGTGAGAGTTCCTGATACTCCTCGGTCGAGTGCGAGTTTCGCGCACCTTATCGCGTCAACCATGACTCCCGCGCTGTTAGGGCTGTCTTCAACCGAAAGCCTTAACTCGAGGTTTAGGGGGACGTCGCCGAATTTCCTGCCCTCCATCCTGATGAAGCAGAGCTTGTTGTCGTTCAGCCAGGGGACGTAGTCTGACGGACCGATGTGTATGTCTTCTGGCGCGAGTTTTGTTGGAAGCTGTGATTGGACGGACTGCGTCTTGCTGATTTTCTTGCTTTTTAGTCTGGTTCGTTCGAGCATGTTCAGAAAGTCGGTGTTTCCGCCGACATTCAGCTGGTATGTGTGGTCGAGTTTCACTCCCCTGTCGACGAAAAGTTTTGTCAGGACGCGGTGTACGATTGTTGCGCCAAGCTGGCTTTTGATGTCGTCGCCGATTGTCGGGACTCCCGCCTGCCTGAAACGCTCGTCCCACTCTTTGGTTGATGCTATGAAGACTGGCATGGCGTTGATGAATGCGACTCCGGCTTTCAGGCATTCTTCCGCGTAGAATCTTGCGGCCTTTTCCGAGCCTACCGGCAGGTAGTTCATGAGGATTTCGGCTCCAGAGTCTTCGAGTTCTCTTGCGACATCAACCGGCGTCTGGCTTGGGTCCACCAGGAACTTGTCTTTCGTGGTTTCGCCGACTCCGTCGAGGACCGGGCCCTTTTTGACTTCAACCTTCCATTCCGGGACGTCACTGAATTTTGTAGTGCAGTTTGGTTTTGAGAAAACAGCGTCGCCCAAGTCTTTTCCCACCTTGTTTTTGTCTATGTCGAATGCGGCGACAAAATCGATGTCTTTTATCGCGTATCCGCCGACCACGTTGTGCATTAGTCCCGGCACGAGCGGGTCGTTTCCGTCAATGTTCTTGTAGTATTCGCGTCCCTGCACGAGGCTTGAGGCGCAGTTTCCAACTCCGACCAGTGCAATCTTGATTCTGCCCATAATCCAAACACCATCTCTTATTTTATAACTGTAAAACAATAGGTTCAATAGTTAATAAATTATTTTACGGGTGTAAAACAATGCCGTTGGAGAGGCTTAAGAGAAAGACGACAATCGAATGCCTTTGGATTCATATCCTCTCGCTCATGAAGGACAAGCCACTCTACGCCTATGAAGTCAGGGAAAAGCTTGAAAGCCAGTCAGGCTTCAAGATAGGGCAGGTTACAGCCTACATGGTATTATACAAGCTCGAGCGCGACGGATTCGTGAAAGCCCAGTGGGAGACCATCGAAAACAGGAAGAGGAAATACTATACGATAACCGAAGAAGGCGAGAATCTTCTGAAAAAAGGCGAAAAATACGTTCAACTCCTCACAAAAAAACTATTTAGGCAATCCGGCCTAAACTAGAATTGACGCAAGACCCGCCTGCATTGAGGCTCCGGCTTTGGCTACGACAGCCAGGTCGTAGCCGAGGAACCACCAGAGCATGAATACGATTACTACCGCAACGCCCGCCGCCGCCATCAACGCCAACTCCCATACGGGAATCCTAGTTAAATCCATCTCTCAAATACAATAAATGAAAACTCTTATTTAAACGCCCCACACCCTCCTGTTTTTAACCGTCTTTTAGATTTATTACACGACAATGATAGAGCCGGAATACGTCTTCATACCCCTTGTCGCGATGGCATTCACGCTTTTGGCGACACCATGGTTTATCAGAAGGCTTTCCGACGCCGGCCTGACTGTCAAAGACATGAACAAAGCGTCTAAGCCGGACGTTCCGGAGATGGGCGGACTTTCTATTGTAGCCGGCTTTGTCGTCGCAGTATTGTTTTCAATCGCGTTGGGCAACGGCTCTTTCGACATGACGCTTCTTCTTTCAGGCTTGAGCGTCGTGTTGATAATATCAATCATCGGGATTATCGACGACCTAATCTATGTCCGACAATCCACGAAAGCATTGCTCCCGATTTTCGCGGCGCTCCCGCTTGTCGCGGTCAAGGCGGGAGTAACCACGATGACGTTCCCAGTCATCGGTCCGGTGGACTTTGGAATACTCTATCCGCTTCTCCTTATTCCAATAGCAATAACGGGCGCTGCCAACGCATGCAACATGCTCGCAGGATTCAACGGTCTTGAAGCCGGCATTGGACTCATAATGTGCGCTACAATAGCGTTCGTCTCAATCATTGTCGGGGAGAGCGAGGCGTTCATACTTTCGGCCGCCATGGCGGGGGCACTGCTGGCATTTCTCTTCTTCAACTGGAATCCCGCGAAAATATTTATCGGAGACTCCGGGACTCTTTCAATCGGCGCGGTAGTCGCATCATCCGTCATCATCGGCGACATAGAGCGTGTTGGAGCAATCCTGATAATCCCATTCTTCTTGGAATTGTTTTTGAAGGTTCGCGGAAAATTCCGGATGCCGTCGTTTTGCGGGGTTGAGGGAGGAAAACTTGTCTGCAATAAAAAAAGTGAAGTCTACGGTCTTGGACGGCTTGTCATGTACTTGAGCGGCGGGATAACAGAAACCCGGCTGGTTTTGACGATTCTTGGGATAGAGATTGTTTTCGCGGTAATTGCCGTTTGGAGCGTGGTGTAGCAATGCGGGTGGCGATGGTATCCAAACACTTCTACCCGTATCTTGGGGGTTTGGAATATCGGGTTTTGGACTTGTCCCGCTGGCTTGCAAAGCATGACGTTGAAGTCCTGGTTTTCACATCGCATGAAAAAGAGACGTCCTCGTTTGAAGACATCGACGGGATTAAAGTATACCGCTCAAGCGTATTTCTTGATGTATTCAACGCCCTGTTTTCCCCGGGAATACTCTTGAATCTCTTGCGAAAAGACTACGACTTGATCGACGTCAATCTTCCGGACCCCGTCAACAGCATCTCTGCTTTGATTGCGAGCGTCTTGAAGCGAAAGCCAATGGCGGTCACATATCACGCCGACATAGTGAAAGACAGGTGGTATCACATTCCATTCAAACTATTCTACCGGTTTTTCGAAAGACTCGTATTGTGGAAAGCTAAAATAATTTTCGCGACAAGCCCCGACTATGCTGAATCCTCAAAGACTTTGAAGCGGTATCGTGGCAAAATTAAGATTACCCCCAATTTCGTTGACCCGCAAAAATACAATCCGCAAATCGACGCGAAGGATTTGAGAAAGAAGCTGGCGCCAGGCGGAGAAAAAATAATCTTGTTCGTAGGAAGGTTCGTCCCCTACAAGGGCTTGGAATACTTGATTGACGCATTCAAGATTATTTTGGACAAACAGGTTGACGCGAAACTTGTATTGGTTGGAAGCGGAGAACTCGAAGAAAAGTTGAAAAAACAGGTTTCAGGTTTTGGTTTGGATGACAGTGTCGTTTTCGCAGGGCGTGTTGGAGATGATTCTCTTGCGAAGTATTATGCGGCCTGCGATGTTTTCGCGCTTCCATCCGTCACCCGCGCCGAAGCGTTCGGGATTGTTTTGGCGGAAGCCATGGCGTGCGGGAAGCCGACGGTCACCACCAACATTTCAGGGATGCCGTATGTGGTGGGGGAAGCCGGCTTGACTGTTGAGCCGAGAAATCCGAAGGCGCTTTCAGAAGCTTTAATCAAACTATTGTCGGATGAGGAGCTGGCGGTCGATGATGGTGTTTTAGGCAGGAGGCGTGTGGAAGAGCTTTTCACGGCAGATGCGGTCTGCGGGAAAATCAAGGAAGAGTACGAAAGTCTTGTGAAATAAAGACTTTAACCGTCTAATCCCATTTTGTTTAAAGTGAAAGCCGCATTAATCTCACCGTTTTCAATGTCTGGCGGGGGTTCGACCCGCCTTCGCGACCTTGTGAAGGAGACCAGTTTAGACTGGGTTATTATTCTTCCGAAAAACGACAGGTATGGCGGGTCGCCGGAAGATACGCATCTTTTCTTTCCTCTGGAAGACAAGTCTTTGCTGAAACTTCCGGCCTGGACCTTGAATACTTTAAAGTTTTTGAGGAACTTCAGGCCGGACGTCGTCCACGCATTGAAGCCTCACCCCTTCACACTGATTCCCGCATTGGTCTACAAGTGGACTTCCGGTTGCAGGCTTGTCTTCGACTGCGACGAGTGGGACCCCTACACTTTGAACGATAACGGGGAGTCGGCATTCAAGATTCTTGTTTCGCAAATTTTCACGAAAATCGGGTCAGCATTCTCTGATGCGATACTCTACGCCAACCATCTTCTTTTGAAGGAGAAAATTGCGGGAAAATACCACGGCAAGTGTTTTTACGTCCCGAATGGCGTGGACTTGGAGAAGTTCAGGCCGTCGAGTGAAAAACACGAGGGGTTTAACATCTTGTTTCTCGGCATGATACAAAAGTACAGGCATATACTCCCGATAGTTGCCGCGGTCGCTCTTGCCCGAAAAGACATCCCCAAAATAAAATGCATTATCGTCGGCTCAGGCGACGGTCTTGCGAAACTCAAGTCTATTGTGGCAGAGAAAAAACTGGAAGACTTCTTTGACTTCAAGGGCCGGGTGTTTCATGATGACCTTCCTAAAGTACTGGCGTTGGCGGATGTCTTGACGGCTCCATTCGAGGACCTGCCTGGCGTTCGATACCAATGCAACATGAAGATTTTCGAGTACATGGGTTTGGGAAAGCCGATTGTCGCATCATCTGTCGGCGACCTCCCCAAAATCCTTGGGGGAACAGGATACCTGGTTGCGCCCGGCGACCCGAAGGCTTTGGCCAAGGCTTTCAGAAAGATTCACGAGAATCCTGAAGATGCCGGGCATAAGGCGTCTTTGGCGAGAAAACGCGCCGAAGACGAGTACGGCTGGAAGTCGATTTCCAAAAATCTGTTGAACGCTTACGGTGGTGATCAATGAAGATTGCGTTGCTAAATCATTCAGACCCGTTCAAGAATACTGGCGGGGTTGAAAACTACCTCAAGAATCTTGGTTCTGCATTTGAAGAGATTGGCCATGAGGTTGAATACATTTCCACCGGGAAAAAGCTTTCAGGGCACTTGAAGTCGACATTGAACATGATACTGTTTTCCATCACGCCACGCGACCTTTCCGGCTTCGACCTGGTCATCTCCAACAGCCACAGCTTCAGGCCAATTTTACGGACGAAAAAGGTCGTCTCTATTTTCCACGGTTCGGGGCTTCAAAGAATCTTCAAACATCCCTCCACCATGTTTTTCCCGTTCACTTTCTTTGACTCAATCCTCGAATTATTCGACTTCATCTTCGCGGACAAGATTGTCTGCATCAACCACGGCCTTTTGAAGTTCGCTTCAAGGTTCTCAAAAAAAGAGAAGCTTGTGCTGGCTTACCCGGGAGTTGACACGGGACTGTTCAAGCCTTCCGGGAGCAAGAAGTCGAGCAAAAGGGTTCTTTTCGTCGGCCGTGTCGGAAAAGCCAAAGGATTCGACATACTCCTAAAAACAATGGACTATCTCCCCGAAGAATATGTCTTGGATGTTGTCGGGGAACCCGCGGGCGTCTCAACAGACCGCGTGAAATACCACGGCAATATCGAACACGAAAAAATGCCCGGATTCTACAATCAAGCATCAGTATTCTGCCTGCCGTCAAGACAGGAGGGAACACCACTGTCGATTCTCGAATCAATGGCTTGCGGGACGCCTGTCGTCGCCTCAAATACCGGAGGAATCCCCGAAATATTGACGGAAGAATGCGGAGTACTAATCAAAGAATCAAGGCCTGATAAACTGGCTCAAGCCATTCTTCAAGCAGAAAAACTCGAACGCAAAAAAATCAGGGGGCACTCGCTAGACTACGGCTGGATTAAACTCGCTTCACAACTGGGTGGTCTTGAGTGAAACCAAACAAAAATGCCGCTTTGAAGAAACTACTCGTAATCCCGCCCATACCCGTATATGACATGATCGGGGATAAGTTAAATATTTTTCCCGCGCCAGTAATACGCGAGAGGCTTTTGGTTTTGGAGCCCTTTTTTGACAAGATTACTGTTGTTTCAGGGAGTTTCAGTGAAAACACGGGCTATTCGGCAGACGGAAAGTTTCTCATTGAAAAAATCTCCTACAAAAAATCAGGTTTCCCCAAAACTCTGTTTCTGAAAACTTTTTTCGTGTTAAAGTATCTTAAAACAGTATCCAGACACCTTGAATGCGGGACAGTCATGCTAAACTTCAATCCGCTTCTTCTGGGGCTTCTCACAAATCTTCTTGCAAAGGTCAGGAAAATACGGAATGCGTCTTTTTTTATAGGATTTCCAGCCCAATGGTGTGTCTCCACCCGAAAATCAGAACTTTTATATCATCTAAACATGAAGGTTTCGAGCGTGAATATTGCAGTATCGCCGGTTCTTGAAAAAAAACTCAGGGAACTCGGCGGCAGAAAAATTATCGTGATACCCAACCGCGTCAGACGGCAAGAAAACATTTCACTTGAGGGGGTGCCCGACACCATCTTTTCCGCGGCAAGACTGTCTCCTGAAAAAAGACCGGAATACCTGATAAAGTGTTTTGCCAAAGTAGCCGGGAAAAAGCCCGCCGCAAGACTGTTTTTAGCCGGAGACGGTGAAACCAAACCCCTTGAAGATTATGCCGAAAAACTCGGAGTGCGGGATAAAATCAATTTTCTCGGCAAGATTCCAAAGGAGAAGGTCTTAGACTACATGAAAAAGTCGACACTATTTGTCCTCACTTCCGTTGGCGAGGGATTTGGCATGGTATATCTTGAGGCAATGGCGTGCGGTATTCCAATAATAGGAATGGACTCCGGCTCGACCCCCTGGGTTTTAGGAGATGCAGGAGTCGTTGTCAGAGTGGATGATGAGAAACAACTTGCGTCTGAAATAATACGGCTTTTAGAGGACGAAAAAGCGAGGAGAAAGCTTGTTGAAGCCGGCTTGAAAAGAATCAAAGATTTTCCCTACGAGACTTGGGGGAAAGATATGTACAAAGAATTAATT